>NZ_JANQOY010000049.1 GCF_028285565.1 Acaryochloris sp. IP29b_bin.148 | reverse complement strand
ATTGCTTACGCAAAACAGGTCATCAGTTCGAAAATTTTTGGGATGCGGTGGATCATGCCTTCAGAAAAGTGTCCTAACCCAATCTTTGATTGCTATAGTAGTAGAATTCATGTTGATTCCTTTGGATATAGGGAGTCAGCAAAGGCATCGCGATAACTTTCCACGGTTGGGCGGTGCCTTTGCTCATGTCTCTATTGTACTATATTTGACATAAATTATATCAAATCTGACTAAATTTATTTTAATTATGATAGAATATAGTCACAGAAAAACATCGTCAACCATTCTAGAACCAGATTTAGCTATGTTCTGGTTAAAAACAGCAACATATGATTGATAAAGGAGAAACTATGACAGTGCTAGCAAGAATGAAATGGAAGCTGAGGGCGATAATGGCTGATCGGAAAATTTCAATCCATGAATTGGCAGAGCAAGCAAATTTCAGTGCATCGACTATCACCCGATGGAGAAAAGTTGATGAGATGCCAAAAATCAGCGGACCTGAAATGGATCGGCTGTGTGATGCATTGAAATGTGAAGACATCGACCTAATTGGGAAAGGGAAATTTCAATGATCAATCTCTTCCAATCCCCGAAGTATCAGCCCTTAAGGAATCCGTTCGCCACAATGAGAAAGGCATAGACCGGGTTGAACGTCGGGTGGATAAGCTTGAAACAGAACTTAAAGACTTTAGAGCCGAAGTCTCCGCCAAATTCGACAAGGTTGATGCCAAGTCCAATGATCTTGAATCAGGGTTTCAGACTCGCCTGATCATCGGTGTGGCCGTCATCGTGATCGCCAATGTCGTTATCAAGTATTTGCCGTGACTGCATACCTAGCCGCAGTGATTACCGTGGAGTACCCCATAGCTGGGTGGCGCGATCGCAAATTCTGATACCGCCCCAACTTTGCACCTAAAATTAACCGACTGAATCCAGGCTTAAATTTCAAATTCCAGCGAGATTCTATATTGCCTACCTAAGTCATTCAATCAAGCCCAGCACTGAGGCATCCCGGAAGTAATCCAATGAAAATCAAACTTTCAGCTCAAAACATTGCTCTTGCATCCCTTGCTGCAATTACATTTACTTCCTGGCTGGGACTAGGGCTAAGCATGAGGTCCAAGGCTGAGAATGAGACATTGACACCCGTTCAGTGGGTTTTGCTGATCCAAGGTTCGATTGCATATTCCGGGTTTATCGGAATTTTGATTAATGATATTGAGAAAGAGAAGAAGCCCGACAACCTTGTAGATGAATCGGAAGATGGTCGATGGTCTAGCATTGATGATCTGCAAGAACCAACCCGTATCGTTCTGGTTACTGGATTTGATGAAAGTCTTACCAGTGCCGCAGAGAGAACAGTGCAAGGGGTGAATACTATTGATGAACGGCTTATTAGACTCGCCAGGGTAAACACCACATTATTAGAGGAACCAAGGGGGAGTAAGGCAAAAGTTGAGCAAACACCTTTTCGCCCCTTCTTTTGCTGTTCCCGCTGTAAGTTCATTGGCGAGTATCGCGGCTCTTGTGCAGTTGTGCCCTTTGGCTGTGGCACAGGTGATCGTTCTGATGAATGCCGAGAGTTTGAGGCCAAAGACGATGGTATTCAAGGTGTTGAGATTGACAGGCCAGAATCTGAGATAGTGCGGGTTGCAATGGAAGCGTTAAATAATAGTAGTCTTTGGCAAGAATGATGCAATGCAGAAATGCGATCGTAAATTCTGATACCCTCGACTTGCACCTAAAATTAGCCATCTGAGACCCAACTGTAATCTTTCAAATTCCCTATGGTTTCCATAATGTCTAGGTAATATAAATCCCTTATGGTTTCTGAAAATTGGCAAGTGGCTGATTGGCTGATTAGTGGCTCGCTCCAATCCAGAGAAATTAGACTAGTGCTAAGGCTTCAGATTCAGTAGAGGCGTAACTATATGACCAACAGCAATTCTCAAAGATGGACCGATGATCGGCTTGACGCCCTTGCAGCCTCTACTCAGAGTTTGCTAGATGCAACGCAGGCTAATACTGCCACAATTGGTCAAGTACTTGAGCAGCAAAAAGCTACAGATAAGAAAATCGATTTGTTGATTGAAGGTCAGCTAGCAATGCAGACTTTACACGGTCAATTGGCAGAGCAGACATTGCAGCTTAAGCGGGCCGTTGACTATTTATTGAGCAAAGATGGCGGACAATCCTGATCAATGGAATCTGATGAAATCATCATCCGCTATTACTGCCCGCCGAAACCTGTCATGGTTGATCCTGGGAAGAGTCACCCCTGTTATGAGCGTGATTTATTGCTCGGCTGGATTTGCCAGGGTGAGTCCAAAAAGCCTGTACTCAAGGAATTCCCTGATGCTGAGATAGTGGCTAAGGGTAAATCCGATACCATTCCCCAAACTCGGGCCAAGCTCAAAAGAATCCAATAATGCAGCATCCCCAAGTAAAGGCAGGGAGCAGAGCAGAAGAATGTGATCATGGTCGGTGGGGTTGCGATCGCATCCCTTAATACGGTTATGGTTGCCTAAGTCTGAGGGTTGACCCTCAGACTTAGGCAACCATAACCCGACTTGAAATCCAAAATTCTATAGATCTCTATTACTGGGATCTGGCTTGCTATGGGGAGAAAACAGAATGATTGAGAAAATTCTCAAAGCGAGGAGATTTAATTGCCTATTTCTGCTTTTTCAGTTATTTATATTAGGTTTAATAGCCAATATCCTAGATTAACTGGATAAAATCCCAAAATGAGTGGATATCAACTTAAGCCGGGAAACCATATCCTTCAAGGATCTTACAGCAATGATTTTAAAGCTCTAAACTGACGGATGTTCCAGGTTTTTTTAGCTTGCAGTCATCTCTCTAAGCGTCCCGCTTTATGCTGGTAGCAAATGAGTTATTTTAAAGAATTTTGTTAATGCATAAAAGATAATTATTGGACTGATATCTATATTAGTTATCCCTAAATATAGGGAAAGGAGCAATATTAATGCTAATTTCAAACTTTGAACTTTTAGTCAAAGCGATTACGCCTATTCCTAACCCTCCCAGCGTAGATCGTACGGTCATTCAAGCATATTTTTTGACAATTAGTAATCTTGATGAAGATGACCCTGTAACATTAGATGTTTGTTTTACTGCTACTGGCCCAGATTTAAGCAATGCTATTACGTTCTTCGATGTCCAAGGCCCTAATCAGCCACAAGCCTTAAACCCCTTGCCAGGAAATCCTAAAAAAAGTGTTCGTACAATCACTTTGCCCGCTTGTGATACAGGTCAATTATTGTTGGCACCCAATGTCACAGCATTACTACCTGCCTCTAATTATGAAGTACGTGGATATGTAGAAATTCTAGTTAACCAAAACTCAGAGATACCCGATCCACAATTACTTCTTACAGCTGAATATCGTGGCACATTTTTACCAGAAAATATAGGCGATCCGCCCAGGGACTTAGATTTTGATCAGCTTTCATACGCTGTCCCTATTGCTGGCGGAGATCCACTGATACATTTTTAATCTAAACCCAATTCGGGATAAGCACATTTTTGCGATACTTCTACGAAGGTATGCAGATTTCAGCCTACGAAACATGAGGGTTTTAGCTTATCCCGAACTCAGATTAATCTAGACAGAATTAAACACAGAAATAGATTCTTTTGCTTAATTATGGGTATCAACTTAAACCGGGGCAAGTTTTATAGAGCACTTTCTGGGAAGCGGTTGTCTAAGTCTGGGAGAAGCATAATAGATCCCTAATCTAGGATCATTTATTCATAAAACTACAGGAATTTCCCAGAAAATAGATAATTAATTGCTATAGGCTAGGGATATATTGCGCTTCCTAAATTAGTTACACTTAACTCAGTTGTTGAGCCACATGAAATCCCAAGAGATAAGCTGTCATTTGCGGACTGACACGAGGTAGGGGTACCGAGGACAAATCTGCAACATGTACATTATGGGTTCCGAATACTTTGCCGGTATCTTCTGGGTTGTCTAGGCCCTTGTCGAGCACTGATCCGTAGAGACATCCTCCAGCTAAATGCTGTTCGGTTAGTAGAAATTTTCGACTATAGGTTTCGACATAATTATCGACTTGACCTTTGGTATAGGGAATCCGAGTCAGGCATCGGAGCAAACATTTCACAAACCAGTGAGGCTGATAACCAAGTTCATTCAAAAAGTCTATATGGTCCTTGATTACAGTTTTGGCAACTTCTTTATCCTGATTAAAACTAGTGTTCGGATCTGGGGCAAAGAAATCTAGTGTAATTCGTGAACTATCTTTGACGTAATATCCTGCTGAACGAGGTTTGAACTTCAGAATAGCAGTGACAAGCTCCAACTCTTGCTGTCTCGGTTTGCCTATGAGGCCATTCCACACAATCCTTACTCTATTGATGAAAAAGGCGACAATCTGGATCAAAATTCGTACTGCATTCTTAGTAAAGGTGAAGAGATTAGGATACTTAATCACCTTTCGTTTGAGCCAATTTGGTAAAAGTAGTGCCAGAAATAGATGAGATACCAGAAAAATAAGGCGATCAAATTCACCAGCGAAGAAGTCAAAGGTGCAAACAGTCGCTTCAGAATCTGGATCATCTCTCCATAAAGTCGTCGCAAACACAGGAACATAGTTATCCTTAGGAGTGGTGTCAATCCCTTCTTTAGGTATGTAGAGTCCCAATGGTAAAAGGATATGGTCGCTTACATGATGACCAATTTCGCCCTGACCCATTTCTTCACTGTAGGGTAGTAACAGGCGAGGGGTTGCCGCTCCAGCACAAAGAATGACTTTACAACCCTCCTTGAGGGAAACATATTCAGAGGTTTCATCAACAAGATTTTTAACATGGACTGCGCTACACCTTAACTCACCCGTATCAGTCGTCTCAAAATCCAGTTTTTGAACTTGACACTGGGTCTTGAGAACGATCCGGTCATCAAACCAATTAACGATGGAAACACCACTATGGGTGCGCTGACCAAATGGGTTGAAGAGAGAGGGAAAAAGGTGGAGGAGCTTCTCATCTTGTTCTGGGTGATTCGGAATATTTTCAAGTTCGTCATCACTTTCCTGAAATCCAGCTTTTTTAGCTATCTTCAACACATGTTGGGTTATCGGAGAGAGATCTTCTCCTGGGTCATCTCGGTCGAATCTGTAATTCAACTTTTGTTTTAGATCCTGCCAATATCCAACAGGCTGACCCACGTGAGTAGACAACCATTCGGACGATTCATGTATCATCGTGTAGTTGATCGACCCACCACCACCCATCGTGCAGGCTCTTCCAGAAATTATCGGTATGCTATTGGGGGTTTGAGTATTGTGCAGCTTAAAGATTTTACCTTCGGCAAAGGATTTAAGCCAATTTAGCTGATGGGCAATATCACTACTGTAGAAAAAATCCTCTCCTTCTTCCAAAACCAGAACTTTACCTTGAGCTTGGGAGTCCAAATAACGACTGAGAAACCCACAGGCCCCATTACCAGAACCAACTACGATATATTTGAACTCCATCTTTGCCTCCCTAGCCTATAGCTGTATTTCAATAACAGCGCTAAATCAACATCGAAATTACGATTAAGGTTTTGCTATCTAGAATCTTTCTAAAGCTACACACAAATAAAATAAGTGAGCTACAAAGGGAGCGTTAAGAATCTGAAGTCAGAATTATCATAAATCAACTACAGAATATTCATACTTCTTTTCCTTGCTCTCTATATGTAGCCACTAAAGTTTTCTTCTGAGTTTTTTCAGAAACTCTAAAGTTATTTCTGCTGTAGCTTTTTTTATAGCGCTGAAATCGCAGGGAGCCAGATGACCTCCTTCTAAAATAGAAAAAACAGCAGGTCGAATATTGTCTTTTAGCCAAAGGATCGTATCTATAGCAATATTATCTTCTTTATAAGAGACAATACCCTCCAAGTTAAACAGATTGCTATTATGGATGAGACAATGAGTCTCTTCCACATTAGGTTTAACATCAAGTCCAATCCTTTTCATCAAATCAGCAAGAAATTTGATTGGCACAGCGCTTTCAATTCCTGTAATTGCAGGAGCTAACAGAACAGAAGGCTGATTTTTAATCGAAATATCAGCTAAGTCTGCCTTACCTAAACTAGATTGAATCTGCTTAAACTGATCTTCACCTACACATTTACCAAGTGACTTGCTAAATCCTCTGGTTTCAAGATCTGTCAGCAACTCTAATAAGGCAACATACTTACAGCCAACACTATGACCGACCCAAAAGTAATTTGCTTTTCTGGATTTAGGATCCTCATCGTATATTGAGCAATCATATCCTAATTTCTCAGCCCGTTTCTTGATGGCAGCTACCACCTGAATACGCTTCTTCACTAACTTAATAGCTACCTTCCAATGGTTTGAAGTAAATTGGTAGGGAGTCGCTATTACAGTATATCCAGCATCAAAAAGTTGTCTTAGCAAATGACGATAGAATATGCTTGGGAAGCTTCCAAAAAAGATACCACCAATAACCTGAACAACACCAATTGGCTTAGGATGGATACTCACCCATGAGAAACCAATTGGTTTTAACTTAAATTTTGCATCCATTTTATTCTCCTGTTTTTTCAAAACTTTTATAGGATCAAATTCAGTCCATAGCTATTACATAGTTATTAAATATTGATTTGCTGTAGTTTTAATTCATTGTATAATCTATTTATTATTCAAAATCTATTTGAATTTTTACAATGATTACATCAGACTACCTTTCATCTAAATAAGATAAGAAAATGTACACATTCCCTTTAATGCCACAAATTCTATTTGTAATTAATAAATACCCATGCAAATCTTCAAAGTTAATTGAAAAAAATTCAATCTAGTAGGGGTAGATTCCCCGCTGCTTGCAGCGAAGAAATGGGATTGCAATCCAAATCTACGGTTTGGGAGCAAATCGTATTCCATACCCCGTCTGCTTGCAGCGG
>NZ_JANQOY010000009.1 GCF_028285565.1 Acaryochloris sp. IP29b_bin.148 | reverse complement strand
AAACCCATCATTGACGAGATGGTTGGAGTGATGGTGGTGGTCGTGGCAGTGAGGGTCATGGTGATCATGCGTCGTCTCAGCCATTGCCTTGGCTGCTGTAGCATAGCGCTCTGGCTGAAAGAGATTTGTATCTAAAATCAATGGCAAGGGAATGTTACTGTTTTGCGAGAGCAAAATTCGTGCCCCCCATTTCTGCTCTCGAACCCATGCCTCCAATGAATCTACCTGATGAGGGGCAGCTAAGTCCGTTTTATTGAGCACAATAATATCGGCATAGGAGACTTGGTTAAGGGCAGCTTCACTCTCAAAATGCTGGGGAGAGAAGGCTTCTGCATCTACTAGCGTAATGATGGAATCCAGTTGGGTTAAATTCCGCAGGGGCGGCATCGCAAACGTGAGTGCGATGGGCAATGGATCAGCCACCCCCGTTGTTTCGATCACCAAGTGATCTACCTTCTCGTTCCGTTCCAAAATGCTGTAGACCGCTTCCACTAAGTCGTCGTTGATGGTGCAGCAGATACAGCCATTGCTAAGCTGCACCATGTCTTCCTCAACAGAAACTAAGAGCTGGCTATCAATATCGATATCGCCAAACTCATTGACCAACACCGCTACTTTTAGATCCTGACAGTCTTGGAGAATATGATTGAGCAGTGTGGTCTTACCGCTGCCAAGAAAGCCCGTAATAATCGTCACGGGTAACCCTCGTTTGGGGAGTTTTAGTTCAGTTTGGGGTGAGGCTTGTTAAGCGAGGGATTGAATCATGCGTGAACTCCGGTTGAGGTAGGTGGATTAACTACAGGGCGAATTGCAGCAGCAGATAGTTATACCGTCGCTTGAAAGAAGAGAGTTGTTCAAAGCGCCGCACACTTTTGGCGAAGGCGGGAGAAAGATAAGGCGTCGCTTTAGGTGCATGTGGCGTGAAGGAGTGCTGTTAGAATGATAATCATTATCATTGACTACATCAAGCAACGCAATCATAACGATCTCCAGAATCAGTTATTGAGGCATAAACTTAAAGCAAGACTATTAATGAAGAGATATGCTGCAAACACTTTGGGCTACGATTCGCGAAGGAAAAATTGAACTTCTGGAATCAACAGAGCTTCCCGAAGGAACAAAGGTGCTAGTCACGCTGCTTCCTGATGATGAAACTGGGTTTTGGCTACAAGCCAGTCAAACGTCATTAGATGCTGTGTGGGATAACACTGAGGATGATGTGTATGCCCAGCTACTTTAAGCCTGACATTGTGTTAGTTCGCTATCCATTTTCGGATTTGTCAAGCTCCAAAGTCAGACCTGCGGTCGTGGTGAGTTCACCCCATTCCTCTCAAGACATTCTGGTTACACCTTTGACGAGCAAGACGGGATCGTTGCTTGACGGAGAGTTTGCACTTGCTGAATGGTCGGCAGCAGGGTTAAACGTTGCGACAGCATTCAAGCGAGGCATTTATACAGTGCATGAGAGTTTGGTGATAAAAGTGATTGGTCAGTTAGCTGATGTGGATGCACAACGGCTAGAGCAGTCTTTGAAAGGTTGGCTAGGGTTGTGATTTTTACCAGCAGCCCGATACTGCGCTGCACCGGACGAATGTGAGATATGGGTGCCTCAGCACCCACGGTCATAATGTTCTTATCAAAGGGAATAGGATTTGGCTAGTTTGTGATGGTTTGCGACCGGCCTTCGGCCATCGCAAAAGGGCGTATTTAACAGTTGGGGGTGAGGGCTTTCAGAGGTTTTTAAAGTCAACTCTCCCAATCTCGGGATACGCGCGATCGCAAAATCCGTGCACTCCATTTCTGCTTTCGAACCCATGCCTCCAAGGCATCTACCTGTTGAAGAGCACCTCGGAGTTATCCTACTTCTTTAATCATGTCCTTATATCGGATTTATACGGATGGCAGTTGATAATTTCGACTTTGAAGGTATTATCAACGCCATCCGTAAATTAATAGTTAGAGACTCGCTCGCTAGAGTGATTGCACAATTGTAGTGGCTATAATCTATTTGTGAAACAATCTAGGCAAAGCAACTAGAAATGAGTGACTTTAATGCTGGAAGGGATATAAATGTAGGTAGAGATATTCACATTCAAACTGAAGCTTCTCAGCCCAAGTCTCTAAGTATATGTACTAATTCAGAATTGTTTGATGAGCGTACACATCGAAGAGCATTACTCAGTCAGGAAAGAAAACGGCAATTTAAGTTCATCGCATTTTTCTGGGTATTTGCTGTATTAACTATCGGCGCGGTTGCTCTTTACTTTTATTTTCAAGGTGATTCCAGCTTATCTTCGCTTATTTTAGGTCTTGGTGGGATTACAACAGTTTTTTATTCTATTAAGTTTTTTGAGCAGCCATCAGAGTTTGAAACGCGACAGTTGGCTGTCTTGCAAGAAATCAGGCTACTTCTTCGTGAACGCGGGATCGAGTAATTCAAATCATTGCAGCTGTAAATCTAGTGTATTTTCGGAGCCTTTATTAAACTGTTATTGAGTGCTCTTTTTTGTCATGCTCTAGTTATGTCCTAACCAGCTCATACAAGAGACACTCGATTGAAGCAATCTGGTTGCTCTTTAAATGTTTTTACTCGCACCCCTGATGGCCAAGCCGTTAGACTCCTGCGCCCTAGACATTTCACCAGGCATTCAAGGTTTTTGATACCTTAGAGGCATTGAAGTAGCCGGGAAGTATCATGACACAGTCTTTCATCTTGGAGTATTGGAACGATGATGATTGGTTGGTCGGTCGGTTGAAAGGTATTCCTGGAGTTTTTAGCCAAGGGCAAACTCTTGCGGAGCTAAAGGAAAACATACGCGATGCCTAAGCTTATAGCTACAGAGGCTAAACCCACTCCAGCAGAAGCAAAAACCAAAGAACTGATCCTTGAAGTATGAAGCGGAAAGAGTTTATTCGTGAACTAGAGCAGTCTGGTTGTGTTCTGCATCGACATGGCTCAAGGCACAAAAAAAAGCTGATGCCAATATCCGTCAAGTTAACCTTTAGAGATCAATCACCATGTCAACATCAATAGCAGAATTATTACCCTCGATCTCAGCCTTATCCCATGCTGACAAGTTCCGGCTAGTGCAGTTGGTGTTAGCGCAACTGGCACAGGAAAATGATGTTGAAGTCGAGGAAATACAACAGTCTGCTGCCCCTTTTGATCCACACCTATTTTTCGGAGTTACCCACCAGCCCAAGCAAGCCATTGACGACTACTTAGCGAGTACCCGTGAAGGCTGGTGCTAGTGGCTTACTTGATTGACACCAATATCGTCATCTACTATTTCAACGGCTTGACAGATGACGAAGCGATTCACACTATATTCGCTGATAGTTTCAATATTTCTATCATCACCAAAATCGAGTTTTTGGGCTGGGGACAGTTTGCCGCTGACCTTGAATCGTATGCCAAAGCAAGGGAATTCATCAGCTACGCCACTGTATTTGACCTGAAAGATGCGATCGCTGAACAGGCTATCCGACTAAGACAGCAATTTAAGACCAAAACACCAGATGCCATCATTGCTGCGACAGCTTCAGTCAACGGCTTAAGCGTTGTTACTAATAACACATCAGATTTCAGCGGTTTAGGTGTGAGAACAATTGCAGTAAGCATCAAATAAGCTCACCCATACGAATTTTCCAGTCTATGAGTGCTGCAAGGCAAAGCCTTTGGCCTTGCTATACTTCACGGTTTTGAAGGTGATTTGATTGTTGGCGGGATTATAAAGGGTATAGGTTGCCTGTCCGGGCTGGCGTCCAACATTGCCCACACCGATGATGCGCCGAGGTGTGTATTTTTGTGCTGGGGTCGTCTGAGTGCCATCCAGGGTCATGACCGTGGAGCGTAGATCCCCTGGCTCAATCCAACATTCAAAGGCGAGTCCTGAGCGGCCACAGAAGAGATGGTTGGCATCGGCTCGAATCATGCGATCGCACAATTGCATTGCAGGTGTATCCGGCGTGAGCACATCCGCATAGCCCACTGTACTGCCATGAATCAGCAGGCAGTCCAATTCATGAAATCCAAAGTGAAGCGATCGCATCCACTGTACGGACTGCCGGGAGACCGATTCCCAGAGACGCTGAACCGCATCGGCCCCCTCTTGTTCTACCAGCTCTGGGGCATCGGGTAAGCCGCCCAACCCGTATAAATTAAAGCACTGCTCTTCCCACCAGCCGATACAAATTTGGGGTTCCAGTTCTCCAGCTCCCGGAGACTGGAGTCGCTGGATTACGGCCTCGTTGTCTCCCTTGAAGCCCACAAAATCGCCTAAGACATACATATCTGACACGCGCTGTCGGCGAATATCTACCAGTACCGCTTCATAGGCACTGATATTACCTTCTATCCCGCTTAAAATAGCCCACTGTTCCATTTTTTACCTCCTGAATTGAGATCCGCTACCGCTGACAGACATGGCTAGGATCATCGGCTCGCTCTGCAAATTCCATCCCCCGCGCCAAGCGCCAGGCAAAAATGGGTGGCAAGCCCTTGTCAACAATGGCTGCACAGGTCTTCTCGTAGTCATAGGGCACCTCCCGAAGAGTGACCTGGTCCGTATCGGTGTCATAGAGAACGTAGGTGGCGTGAGGACGTCCGTGGCGAGGTTCTCCCACAGAGCCAGCATTGATAATTCGCTTCAGGGACGTTGTGAACTGGTGCTGCTGGTCGTCTTGTCCCGGTTGGTGAACGCGCACGGAGAGCTTGCCATCCTCTAGCTCCCGCACATAGGGAACATGGGTATGACCACAGAATAAGACATCTGCGCCGGTGGAAACCACTCGCTCTAAGGCCGCAAATCCATCCATGCTGGGCAGTAAATATTCATGCTGACTGTTGGGGCTACCATGGACAAAGGCCAGATTCTCAGTCTGTAGGGTCATGGGGAGTTGGGCTAGATAGTCCCTTACCTCTGGATGGATGACTTGGTTCGTCCATTCATGGGCCTGCCTTCCCCGCTTCTCTGCGATCAAG
>NZ_JANQOY010000007.1 GCF_028285565.1 Acaryochloris sp. IP29b_bin.148 | reverse complement strand
GAGTTCCAGCGGTATAAGGTCTGTAATAGCGGATGCCCATTGCTATATCACTTCAAGAAAGACGTCAGAGGGTGGCACTTAAACTTCTGGGAACAGGTTAATGGTGAATTCCGGTGCAAGGGTGACGGTGGCCCGTTTGTATTGAGCTTTGTGACCGATAAACTTGCCGATGCGCTTCTTTTTGATCGGCATGTTGCTGGTGGAAATGCCGGTTACTTTAACTTCGAAAAGCTCTTCAATCGCAGCTTTGATTTGAGGTTTGGTCGCTCTGGGATCGACCTCAAACACGTACTGGTTGTTTTCCAGAAGTAAGGTGGCTTTTTCAGTAACGATGGGCCGCCGGATGAGGTCGGCCAAACTGGTGGGTGTTACCTTAGTCACTGTAAACCTCCTGAATTTTTGCGATCGCAGATTGGGTTGCCACAATCTGATCTGCTGCGAGCAAATCGTAGACATTTAAGTTGCTGGCTAAGATCAGCTTCAGCTTTTCTACATTGCGGGCAGACAGATAGATAGTGTCATGTTTGTCTGCCAAAATCAGCAGGGTCTTAGAGTCTGCGTTTACACCCCAACGCCCCATTGCTTCTAGCAAATCTTTAGTCTTGGGCCGAGAGAGGTTATCGCCAAAATCTTCCACTACAACCAAGTCTTCGGCTCGGCTCGCAAAGGCTGTTCTCAAGGCTAACCGTCGCTCTTTGCGGTTCATCTTGGTGGAATAGCTCCGAGGCTTGGGGCCAAAGATGACACCACCACCTCGCCAGAGGGGAGAACGGCTAGAACCTGCACGAGCGCGACCGGTTCCTTTTTGTCGCCAGGGCTTACGGCCACCGCCACGCACTTCAGAGCGGGTTTTGCTGGAGGCGGTTCCCTGACGGGCGTTATTCATTTGACGGCGAAGGGCACGGTGCACGATATGAGCCGCATTCTCTTCGTTGGCGACTTTCAGATCAAGTTCTGCTTGACCTGCGTCCTCTCCTTGCCAATTTCTTACTACACAATTAACCATGTTCTTTACTCTTTAGGCGTCTTTAGGCATTCGGCACAAAACTAGTTTTCGCCCACAATGGTGGCAGGCTGAATGTTGAGCAAAGCACCGGGCTTGCCAGGAACTGAACCCTTGATCAACAAAACGTTGCGCTCAGCATCTACCCGCACAACGGTCAATTTACGAATGGTTTTTTTGACGTTCCCCATTTGTCCGGCCATCCGCTTACCAGGATAGATACGACCAGGGGTGGTACCTGCACCCGTAGAACCGGGGAGGCGATGGTTCTTAGAACCATGACCCATGGGACCTCGTCGGAAGTTGTGGCGCTTTTGGTAACCTGCGAAACCCCGACCAATGCTCATCCCTGAAACATCGACAAGCTGACCTTCAGAGAACTGATCGGCAGAAATGCTTTGTCCAAGTTCAAATTCGCTGACGTCGGCGAGGCGATACTCTTGCAGATGCCTAACCGGAGTCGAACAGGATTTTTTTAGATGTCCAAGCTCGGGACGTGTCAGAGCTTTTTCGGTAGTGCTGCCATAGCCGATCTGGACGGCGGTATAACCATCCGTTTGGGCTGTTTTGATCTGGGTGACCGGACAAGGACCCGCCTGAACAACGGTGACTGGAATCGCACGACCCGCTTCATCAAAAACCTGGGTCATTCCCAGCTTTGTTCCTAGAATACCGACAGACACAGTGAGCAGACTCCCTTACCTAAACACAATAGGGAAACCCCTATAACACAAAAAAATTGACCTCAGGCTGCCTAAAAGACACAATATTGCCGAAACTCTGAGCCAGGAAGACATTAGAGTTAACGCCAATCTGAGGAGCAAGTTAATTGTAGAAACAGCAGAAGCATGAATTAGCTTCTCGGTCCTTAGGACTTGGGCTATTTTCGGAACCCAGTATCCTGCACAAGCACCGATTAATCATCATAGACTAGGAATGAATTCATGTCTACATAAATTTTTAATTCAATAATGGCCGTTCACTCTTCAGCAATGGTCCTCATATGAATGACGCTGCTAGTAGAGTTCTGGATTGGTAAGCTATTCCTTCACTTAATCTTGCCCTTCTGGTAGAAACTCACTCTCGAGGACTTGATCGGGAGTATAAGGGCTCTCCATTGGGAATGTGCTGATACCTAGCCCTGTTTCATCGGCCGCCAGCTGTCGTGCTTTTCTGTAGCTTTCTCCAAAGCTATTCATATAGTAATTTTTCAAACTCGGACTATCTGTAGAGGCATCTTGAATGTGGATGCAATGTTCTCTGATACTCCCTCGCCAGCTGCCGCTCTGTTTGCCGGGTTGGTATTGCTACTTTAATAGGTGGTGCAATATTAAAGAATGCGTCAATGACTTCTGAGGGCATTCTTCTCGCTGCGTCCCCAGCTTTCTACCTCTTCGATCAGGTTCTCAAGATCCAGCTCACTAAATTTACTTTGCTTGAGCAGTGCAACTGCTTGATCGATCCACTCAACAAAGTCAGTGTCATACAACTGCTGATGAACGAGGCCATCCCTCTCACTGGATGGTTCAGCGTTAGGGAGTTGGGTGCTTGCCATAATTGTCACCAAGACTCTTGATCGACTTCACTAATGTGACATACCCAACACTGCGTTGGAGCTAAGCCCTTTGGATGTCCAAAGCGACGTAGTTACCTGTAAATGTGCCAACTAATCGATCCGCTGCATAGACTTCAGCAGCTAGCTTGATTCGACTTTTGCCCTTTCTTTGCAGGATTTTGAGAAACCGTTGCCATGTCTCTGCTGATGGTGATACGCATCGTGCTTCAAAGTCACTGGTGACAGGCTGCAGGTATTCCACACTGTTATCTTGGATGACGATTCTGTAGGGCTTTGGTAGAGGTTGAAGCCGAGTATGGACAAAAGTCCAAGCCGACAAGATCCCTAGGGTTGAAATACTACCTCCAAAGCCAGTCTGACGATGATTAATATTCGGTTGCAGAGGAACCGACAAGATAACTTGAGGATGTAAGGCACTGACGGTTACGGCCATGGCTGCTGAAATTGGAATATGTTCGTGGAGATATTGTTCTACTGCTGTACAGTCTGGAGTCACGATGGCATCGGTTTTCGTGAGTTTTCTAGCCCCTAGTCTATACCTGGATTTAGCATCAACTTTTTTGAGGGCTAAATTAACGACAAACATAGGTCGCACTATTCTTAGAACTACAACGTCTACAAGCTAGGCAGTGATTGCTAATATGTCGTTTGGCGATTATGGCAGCGGATACAAATGGAGTATCGACTGAGACCCGCCTCGGAACTGGATTGTGAATTTCTGTTTATGCTTCATTCCACCACTATGCGTGATGTGATTGAGACCACTTGGGGGTGGGATGAAACATGGCAGCGAACTGATTTTGATCGACGTTTTGCTGTTCAAAATGTATCGATTATAGAAGCGACGAGCTTTGACGTAGGCGGTCTCTGGATTGAATGGAAACCAGATTCTCTGTATATCCATGAGATTCAAATTGTGCCGGATTATCAAGATAGGGGCCTTGGAACAGCCGTGATTCAAGATGTTGTTGGACAAGCTGCGAGTCGAATGCTGCCTGTTGAACTGTCTGTAGTCCCTGCAAATCCGCGTGCTAAGCATCTGTATGAGCGACTTGGATTTGTGATGACCAGTGTGGAATCACCATTTATTCAGATGCGTTACGATGCCCACTTAGGTTGAGCTGCCTAGAAGCGCGACTAAGTATTAACTTTCAGTCACCATGTAAATGTGATTCATGCTCGTGTTTGGTCACGGTTCGTTTAGCCCCTCGTATGAGTTGATGGGGCCAGTAATTGACGGGTTTCTCTTGCGGCTGAGACCATAGCTGCTTTGGGGCTGAGTTGTTGGGTAAATGCTGCATTGAGATACCGTTGCAGGATATCTGATGCCTGATCGTATTGAGCAATAGCAGGGCGCAAGACAGTCTGTTCCTGAATTTCTCGGAGTAGGGCGAAATGGGGATACTGAGCCAAGATATCGGGATTGGCATAGAGAGATTTGAGGGTGGGTAGGTAGCCAAACTGTTGGACCACCTGACGTTGAGCTGCTTCGCTAGAGAAAAACTGGATGACTTGCCAAGCTTCTTCTGGATGGGGACTGGTAGCAGCAATTCCCCAACCCCACCCCCCTTGGCAGGCCCTTGCCAATTGTTCAGGCTGAGACACCATCGATTGAATACCGACTTTGCCTTGGATCGGGGAGGTAGGAGCGTTGATCAGAGACCAGGCATAGGGCCAATTACGCATAAAGACGGCTTGACCATTTTGAAAGAGGCGGCGGTTTTCTTCTTCTTGATAGCTGACCGTTCCAGGGGGTGAAAGGCCCTCTTTGAGGGTGGTGACGAGGAAAGCTAGGGCTGTAACTGCGTCTTCTGTATCCAACCCCACTGCCAATGTTTCTGGATCAATCCAATAACCGCCAAACCCTGACAGTACCTCTAAGAACATGGCGGTTGTGCCTTCGGTCTGTTTCCCTGGCCATAAAAAGCCCCAAGGAATGCCTTGGGCTTTCAGAGCTTGGGACATCTGGATCAAATCCGCAAAGGTCTCAGGGGGAGAATAGCCATACTGATCGAGTAAATCTTGGCGATAATACAACGCCCCTACATCTGCTCGCACGGCAGGATAGCGATAAAGTTTATCCTGGAACTTCCCGCCTGCCCAGGCCCCGGTTAAGAACTGGGCTTCCTGTTCAGGGGTAACTCGTGGAGATAGATCCTGCAACCAGCCTGCGGCAGCGAATTTAGCTACCCAGGTGATATCCATATAGACCAAATCGTAGGGCGCATTGCCCAACAGGAAAGCTGAAACGTAGAGGTCTTCGACAATATTAGAGGTGCTGGGGCCTTCAATCATCTCAATATGAATCTCGGGGTGCTGGGCTTCAAACTCAGCGATCAGGGGTTTCCAAACGGGGACTTCAAAGGCAGCGACCAAAAAGCTAAGGGTGATGGGTTCTGCCTGAGCAGGAGTGATATAGGAAACACTCAACAGCAAGACACATAAAACAATACCCAGACACCTGCCAAGGAGCTTGAGCAGCGCTGGGTACGGATGATTTTTCTGCAGCATTGTCAGCAGAAGGTTGATATTAGGTGCGAGAAGGACGATGGAGGGGCGGCATGATGTAGGCCCCCAGCCCTAGACCCGAAACTAGACCAAACAGCGTGACCACGAAGTTGTTGTACTCCCACCAACCCCAGGACTGGGCATAGAGTTCAAAGGGATAGACCAAACAAAGACCAAGGGTAAGGACCAAACCAGGTAAACCATATCGATTCAGCCAATAGGGAGCTTGGCCTTGGTTCACGGAGAACAAATAGCGCATGGTTACTAGTCCCATCAGGGTGCCAAAACAGCGCATACAGACAGCCATTAGGTAAGGAGGCATTAGTGCTAAGCCCATTTCGGGTTGGGGACAAACATGATCGCCCATAAAGTAGATGATGCTGGCGATCTGAGGCAGGATGGGCAACCCTGTGGATGCCAGGAAGGGAGCGGCCAGTGGGCCAGACACTAATCCCACTAAGATGACGTCAGCAATGATGCTGCGCCAGGGACGAGGTTGTTTGACGTACTCCACTGATTGGGTGGGCCGTTCCACTGTCCTTACCATTAAGATCCTCCTAAAATTCGATACCAGGTTGGGCTTTCACGCCTTGTTCACGGAAAGGATGTTTGACCAGGGTCATCTCAGTGACTAAATCGGCCTGGTCGATTAATTCTTGGGGGGCTCCTCGCCCGGTAAGGATGACGTGGGTGTCGGCGGGTTTGGACTGCAACCCTGCGATGACGGTTGCACTATCCAAATAACCATGCTTAAGGGCAATATTGACTTCATCTAGGAGAATGAGGCGATAGTCAGGATTCTGGATATAAGATAGGGCTTGCTCCCAGGCGGCTTTGGCTTTGGCAGTGTCACGCTCACGATCTTGGGTTTCCCAGGTAAATCCTTCACCCATGGCATGAAACACAAGCTGATCGGGCCAGTTTCCTAGGACAGCTTTTTCGGCAGGTTCCCAAGCCCCTTTGATGAACTGAATAATGGCGACTTTATACCCATGCCCTAGAGATCTCATGACCATACCTAAGGCAGCGGTAGTTTTGCCTTTGCCATTTCCCGTGTGGATAATGACTAAGCCTTTCTCTTGCGATCGCTCGGCAACCCGCTGATCTTGCACCTGTTTGCGGCGCTGCATTTTCTGCTGGTGCTGCTCTGCAGTGAGTTGTGAGTCAGTAGATGGTGAGGTGGAAGAGGCCGATTGAGTCATAGGAGTATCAGTAACAATGACTGGGCTCTTTAAATAGTAATGGTTTCCGGTCAAAGGGATCATTTGTTGGCTAGAGACCTTGACCTATGCCCAACTTCAATATCTAAGCGCCAAGGAGGACTTCCCTATCGCTTTGTTTTGGGACTGGATAAACGTTTGAGATGAAGTGCTAGGGGCTGTGGATTAGCATTAATCCCGACTGCAGGTGATTTTGGGAAAAGGAAGGATCGGGGGTTCTAGTAAATTGGATGCGGTCATTAAAGTGATCTCACCGGGTTGCCAAGCTTCATCCTGTTGGTGGTGGTCGAAGCGAATGGTGGTGATTTCGAAGGTGTGATCACTGTTACCAGATTGCCACTTGGATTGCACTGAAATATCTCTAATCTTGGCCCCACCATATTGATTAATGTCGAACTCAGGTTCCATTCGCTTCTAGGATGAGTTGATCTAAGGCAAACTGCATTTTGCTGACCACCTGGTCATAGCAATCTTGTACGTAAGTCCTATCCTTTGCAGCCTGCCTGCCATAATGCTCAAAGTGAATCGGAGGACAAATCTGGGTGTGAATTTGACTGGGTAACGGAAGGTTGGGCAGTGGTCCTAGACTGAGTCCCCAGGGTAACCCCAGGTAGATGGGAAAAACCGTTGGGTCGGTATCAAACAACCAGGGTAACCCAAGATCATGGAGCTGTTTGATGAATTCGTAACCGTCGGCTAACACCAACAACGTGTCATGGGCTCCCCAAGAAATAAAAGGGACGATGGGAACGGCTTCTTGCAGGGCTAGCTTGATAAACCCTTTGCGATCGCAAAAATAGATCCGGTCCCTTAGTCGATGGGGGCGAAACACATCCTGAGCCCCCCCTGGAAACACGGCCACACTGGCTCCCCTTTGAAAGGCGGCTTTCGCCATTGTTGGATAAGCGCGAATTGCCCCAGCCAGCGTCGCAAATTCAGCCACCCTCGGGCTAACCCGCCACATGCTCTTATGCATCAGGCCATAAATCGGTCGTTCCGCCCCAAAGCGATAAAACCAGTCATACATCAGCATATGCAAGTCAGGGGCGGCTAATCCACCATTGTGGGTCCCCACAAATAAAGCTTTCTCCGAAGGGACATGATGCCAGCCACTGGTTTGTACCCGAAAATAGTAATCGTAAAACCACTGCCAACGCGGCATAACAGCTGCAATCACCGCCGGATCTCGATCCTCAAGGGACCAGCCTTGTCGTGGCTTAGGGGCAACAGAAGACTTCATAAGGCAGCCGGAAATGGCCTCTTTAAATTGAGCCAGACAGAAAGCTGAAGGAACATCTTGTCTCCTCTTGAACATGGCTGTAGTGGTTGTATCCCGAGTATGGTTGAGGTAGCGATCCAACCGTCTTGATACCGTTAGGGTATGAACAAACATCTTCACCCTACAACAACCAGAGTCCTGGCTTTAGGCGTTGTACTCCTCGTGGGTGCGATCGCACTGATCCATTCCCCTTTGATTCGTCACACCTCTGAAGCTGAGTCGATCCAGCTGGCAAATCAGACGCCTTTTACTGAACGAGCAGCCGCCTTAAACCTAGATCAGACTTGGATAGTGAGTGCAGAGGAAGCAAAAATCCTGGTTGATCAAGGAGCGACCCTCTTAGATGCACGGGGTCATCAGTGGTTGGGCTGGCAGCATCTTCCTGGGAGTAAATCAGTCCAGTGGCAGACATTTTCCCCTCAAACTACAACTCAAAAGGGTACCCTCCTCAAGGACAATACAGTGCTAACCCAAAAGCTGAGGCAACTGGGCATCTCTAACCATCGACCTGTCGTTGTCTTTGCCAATCCCAAACGGGGCTGGGGAGAGGATGGGCGGATAGTATGGATGCTGCGAACGCTTGGCCATCCAAAGGCCGTCATCGTTGATGGGGGCTATCCCGCCTTAGTGGCTGCCAACCTGAAATCCAGGCCAGAACCGCCGCCAGGAAATTTTGTGATTCAACGCGATCCAAGCTGGCAAATTCAGCGCGATGACTTAAAAGCAGTGCTTGAAGAGCAACAGGGGGTGATTATCGATACCCGTACTCCCCAAGAATATGCCGGGGCTACCCCCTACGGTGAGCAGCGACGGGGACATATCCCCAATGCGGTTAATCTACATTTTCGTACCCTGTTCAATGCCCAGGGAAAACTGTTACCGCGCGATCGCATTCTGGCTCAACTGCAAGCCATAGGCATCACGCCCGATACCCCAATTGTCGCCTACTGCACCGGTGGCATTCGGTCAGGGTGGCTAACCGTTGTCCTGACTGATTTGGGCTTTCAGGTCAAAAACTATGCGGGCTCCATGTGGGAGTGGTCTGCTGGCTCGCCCAAAGCGTATCCGTTGACCGTCCAATCCTAAGACTCACCTATTTATCAATGTCTGTACCACTGCAGCGCCCCATTTATCTAGATTGTCAGGCCACTACGCCTGTCGACCCAAAAGTAGTGGCGGCAATGCTGCCCTATTTTACGGATTGTCCTGGAAATCCTTCCAGCAATAATCATCTCTACGGATGGGAAGCGAAGGCCGCTGTGGATCTGGCTCGCGAAACCCTGGCTGAGTTCATTGGTGCAACTCCTAGAGAACTGGTCTTTACCAGCGGGGCGACAGAGGCTAATAATTTAGCGATCAAGGGCGTCGCCGAAGCCTATCTAACCAAGGGACGACATCTGATTACGATGCAAACGGAACATAATGCCGTCTTAGAACCCTGCAAATATTTGGAAAAATTAGGATTTGAGGTCACCTATCTCCCTCCTCAAGCAGATGGGCTACTGGATTTGGCAAACCTGGAACAGGCGATTCGGCCCGATACCATTTTGGTGTCTGTTATGGCAGCGAATAATGAAATTGGGGTGCTACAACCCATATCCCAAATTGGGCAGATCTGCCATCAACACAAGGTTCTGCTCCATACGGATGCCGCTCAGGCCATTGGCAAAATCCCCCTTAATGTCGAAGCTATGCATATTGATTTGCTGTCGATCACGGGGCACAAACTCTACGGTCCCAAAGGGATTGGCGCGCTATATATTCGTAACCGCAACCCCCATGTGCAGGTTGCGGCTCAATTGCAGGGAGGTGGGCAGGAATACAACGTGCGATCAGGGACATTGCCCACCCCCCAAATTGTGGGTTTAGCTAAAGCCATTGAGCTAGGAGTTGCAGAGCAAACCGTAGAAGCCCAGCGGCTCACACAGTTAAGAAATCAGCTATGGCAAACCTTACAGACCTTAGGAGATATTCACCTCAATGGCCATCCTCAACAGCGGTTGCCGGGTTGCTTATCAGCCAGCGTTGCAGGGGTGGAGGGGGCTGCGTTGTTGCTAGCCTTGCAACCCTATGTAGCCCTCTCTTCAGGATCTGCTTGTGCCTCTAGTAAACCCTCTCCGTCTCATGTGTTAACGGCGTTGGGGCGGTCTTCAACCTTGGCGCAGTCGACCTTGAGATTTGGGCTGGGGCGGTTTACAACCTCAGCAGAGATTGAACAAGCTGCACACCATGTGATGCAGACGATTCAACGGTTGCGAGCGGGGTTAACGGTTCTGCCAATGGAGAATGAACGGTTAAACCAGTTATAGACCGTCTTTCTGGGCGTCCTGAACAGCTTGCCGAAAGGCACGAATGGCTGACCGTTGTCCATCCTGTTTAGCCATAAGGATAAATTGAGGAATGTCAGTGATGGGTAATCCAGGAAAGGCAATGCTTTCACTTTGCGCTTTGTAAGCTTGCTCTTGAGGATCCAATCCGTAAATCATCAGCGTATTATGCCGCAACCGCCAAATCTCTGGTACTTTCAACGCCACATAGATGGGGAATTTATCTAAGGATTGGCTAGTATTATCAACCTCCACAACTAAATCAGGCGGGGGATGAACGGCAAAATCTAAGGTGTCAATGCCGCGAACCTCTGCCTCATTTTGGATATAAAAACAGCAATCTGGTTCTAGCCCTTTTTGCTGTTGGGTATTTTTGAGGGTGAGTGAACCGAGCTTCCGTAGCTCAATGCCTAATGTATCCACTAAAACCGCCACAAAGTCATCCAATAGCCGTGTCGGCTCTTCATGGCTGGCGAGGGGAACCATAATTTCTAACCGTTCGTTGTTATAGGCAAATCTTTGATGACGCGCGGCTCCCGTTTCCGTTAATAAGCGCTCATAAGTGTCCCAACTCACCCCAATTAATACAGTTCGAGTTTCGGTCGTAATGGAGGATATGTCTAGGGTCGTTGTCATAGACTCCTCTTTGAATAAAGTTGGGCTGGATTCTTCTCTATGGTATCGCTCGTATCAATCTGGTTGTAGACAGCACATGGTCTTGTACTCTCTTTGGTAGATCTTAAAACAGGACAAAGCGAAAGCAGGGAAAATACCATTTCTCAGGTTGCGGGAGTGATTTTTTCATTGCCAAGCAATTCAGTTGCCTATCTAACTGTAATGATGCGCCTGACCATCACGTGAGTTGATACATCACTGCCTATAACGTTGAGCGAATGAATTCCTCACTCTGAAGCACCTGAGCGTTTCAACAGCTTTACAACTGCAGAAAAGCCTGCTTGTTCCTGACACCGATCTTGTACATATATCAGGGCTGTTTTACCAGTATTATCGTGAATATTTAGATCAGCGCCCACCGAAATGAGTGTTCTGAGAGCCCCAATTGCAGGCTTTGAATACCCCCAAGTTACTCCATGTATTAACGTGAGTTCGACGCTAAACAATCGCGGCAGGGAGGGCCTTTAGCTCCTCAGGCGTCAGATCCAGAGCAGGCTTCATCGGGTGATACGAATAGGCA
>NZ_JANQOY010000010.1 GCF_028285565.1 Acaryochloris sp. IP29b_bin.148 | reverse complement strand
GATGCTGTTGGCGAATGTACTACGAGAGAATTATTTGTATTATCACTACCCCAAAATGTATTCGTTCTAAGGAGTAGCTAACGCCGCAAAGCGCGATGTTCGGGTTTGGGCGTGCGGCTTACCCTGCAGCCATGACACAATGCGTTTTATATTGATCGAAGTACTTGTGAGCACATGCTGTAAGTGTGTTTTGGCTAATCCTAAATAGCGCGATCGCCTCATTCCAAAGGCATTGACTCCTTGAGAAATGGTTCCTTCTATCCCTGCCCGTTTGTTGTAAGTTTGTTGCCATTCTTCTGTATGTTGTCGTTCTCGAACCTCTTGCATTGCCTGATGCCTTTTTTTCGGGCGGAGGGTTAGGGACCTCGCTTCTGTGGGTGATCGAGTGCATAAAGCACGATGTTCACACAATCGACAATCCGTGCGGGAGAACCTGACAACAATCACTCGGTTACCCCAAGCATCTTTTGCCCTTTTCCATGTGCGGCTTTTTTTACCTTGCGGGCAAGTGACCCGCCGCGTATTCCAATTGATCTTGAACTGGTCTAAATCATATGCCTCAGGATTTTTGGCTTGCCAACTTGAGTTGGGCCGTGTGGGGCCAATGAGTGTCACTCCATATCGATCTTGGCTTGTTACCAGCAATTCACTATCAACATAGGCGGAGTCAACAATATGTTCACCTGGAAGTAAATCTTTGAGTTTCAGTGCCTTGTGTACTTTTTCAGTCTGATCGACATCAGCAAGATGGGCATGGGTAGTATGGACATGAGTAATCAGGTGCATCTGATTCTCGTCACAGGATTCTGTCAAATGTACTTTGTAGCCGACCCAGGTAGTGGTTCTCTTATTGGCATAATGAGCCTCAGGGTCGTAGGGTGAATCAAAGCGCTCACCTGCAGGGGGCAAATCCTTCGCAGGGCGAAGTCGGACTTTGCCCCGTTCGACGAAGTATTGATGAACCCAAGTCTGACGCATAATCTCAATAGTTGGGATTTGGCGTAGATGACTCGGAGTACTCTCCTGCCAAAGCTTTTCTAGTAATTGAATTCCATCTTCGCCAATCATTTCGGCGTGTTTTTGACGGGCTGCTATTCCCTTGGGCAGGTGATACTCTTCTACGGGTAGTGCGTAACGGCTGTACCACTCTTGTGGAACCCATTGCTGCAACCAATCAGGATCAACTCTAGCGATCTCGTTCAAAACTGCTCGCAAGGTTTCTCCAATGCCTTCAAGCCGATTCAGCATCCGAATATGAGCAATGACATGGGTTGCATCTGTCCGCTGCTGACCACCTGCTTTGATCCATTTCTTTTCTACACATTGTTGCAACAGGAGATCGAGTAGGTCCGGTTCAGTATGACTTTGAATGAGACGCTGACGGAATTCGCTTAGCACCGAAAAATCAAATCCCGAATCAGTTAATTCAAGTCCTAGGGCATATTTCCAATCAATTCGACTGCGAACTGCATCTGCTGCTTGTCGGTCAGTCAGTCCTTCCATAAACTGCATGACACAGATTAAAGCTAAGCGCCAAGGACTAATAGCAGGTTGACCTTGAGCTGGATATAAAGCTGAGAAGTCTTGATCGGTGTAGATTGTTCCTATCTCATCTTTTAAAGCCATCAATACATTGCCTTTAGGGAATGCAGCACGGGCAACACGAACAGTTTCTTCAGGGATAGGACCAGGAGCATACGGTTGAAGTGACATAGTGTTGAGAGTTCTGGTAACGATTAGTTTGAATACTCAACTAATTATCAACGCTTATTTTTTTGCTAGAAAGCAAAGTAAAATCAGGCTTTGATAATACAAATAATTCTCTCGTAGTACATTCGCCAACAGCATCCATGGCTGAGCATATGTGGACAGAATTGGTCCTCCATGCCTTAGAGGCTGCCTTAGGACAACGGATACCAGCACAGACTGGATTAATCTTTCATTCTGACCGAGGCAGGCAATATGCCAGTGGGGACTACCAACAGGCTTTAATCAAGAACGGGAAGGTGTAGTACAACCAGACACCATAAGAGATGATCTCGGTAGGGAAATGGTGTCTTTTGTAGGAAATGCTCATCCCTTAATCGTGGCATAGTCTCGGGTACGGTGCCATATCAGTTAAGTTGACAATACCATTGACTGACCTTATTATCCCGATTGCGTTCCATTACAAAGATTCTCTTGAGTTGCAGAAGCAGGAACCTCACCCATTCTCGCCTGCGGTTGCCGATGCCCAACAAAACGCTCTAGGGCAATTAATGCCCGATTGTAGTCAATAATCGCCTGTAAGCGATTACTACGTGTGCGAGTCAGTTCCGTTTCGGCATTACTGACTTCTAGTTGAGTGCCAATACCAGCCCGCAATCGTAGCCGGGCCAGTTCTAAGCTCTGCTCGGCTTGGGTCACTGCACATTCATTTGTGCCAATATTCTTAAAGCTCGATTGCAGGGTAAAGAAGTTCTGCTCCACTTGGAACCGAATTAAATTTTTAAAGTTCGCAAACTGAGTTTCGGCAATCTTGGCTTCTAATGCTTGTTGCTTTGCATTAGCTTTAGTGGCCCCGCCATCAAACAGTGTCTTTGTTACCTGTCCTCCGAGGGCATACCCAAAAGCTTCGGTGGGATCGCTTAAATCAACGGCAAAGGTTCCACTGGCCGACACACTCACTTGAGGGCCAAAACTCCCTTTAATCAGCCGCTCATTCTGCTGAGCAATCTGACGTTGATCCAATAGTTCTCCTAACTCAGATCGATTTTGCTGTGCTTTAACAATCGTATCTGTGATCGATAATGGCCATAGACCTGCAATCTTGACGGGATCAGCAGCAGACAGCGCTGCTTGGGGATTAAGGCTTAACCGTTGAGCTAACTGGCGACGGGCCGTTTGTTGCTGACTTTGGGCCTGGGATAGCTGCTGCTGTTGGTTTGCGAGTTGGACTTCGGAACGCAAGACATCAAATCGGGTTCCCAACCCCGCTTGTTCTAATGCCTGAGTGTTTGCTAAGGTTTCTTCTGCATTTTTGACCGCAGCCCCAGCAATCTGGACTAACTCATCTGCCTGCTGCATATCGTAATAATCGTTGGTGACGTCTAGACCGAGCTGTTGTAGCTCTGTCTCCAGCGATTTTTCAGCTGCCTTGACTGCAGACTGGGCAGCCTGAATACTGGCCGGTCGTTGCCCTGAGGTGAATACATCATAGTCTAGCTGCACACTAGAGTTAAACAGATTGCTGACTGAAGAAGGTCTACTATCTCGAACCGTTTGGAGATCAGCTTGTAACCCCTGAATAGTCTGATCCACAATGGCTGCTTGCACTGGATTCAGGCCAGGTAATTGAGCTTGTAACTGCTGAATTTGGTTTTCAATCGCAGAGATTTGTGCTTCTTCATTTTGTTTAATGGCAATACGGGTAGTTGCTGAATCGATTCGATTCACACTAGCTTGAGCAGTAGCAGTTGGTAGCTTCGCTGCTTTGGCTTCCGCTAAGGCCGCTTTGGATTGACGTAGCTGTAGCTCAGCTATCTGTAAATCTCGGTTATTTCGTTTTGCCAGTTCTAGGGCTTGCTGGAGCGTAATCGCCTGATCGAGATTAGGATCAACCTTGACATCCCCTGGGGTGGTCGGTACATCTAATACCTTTGGATCGGGATTTAAGGGATTTAAATCCGTTGCAGGTAAGCGCAGGGATTGCTCATTGAGGTCCGACGGAGTGAACTCACTGGCAGAAGACGGATCTTCTTGAATCGGGAAGGTCTCCTCTTGCGGCTGAGCCACAGCCAACGATCCACCTAATATCAAGGTTGCACTCAGGCAACTGGCTTTGCCCCATCGTATCCACTGCATCTGTTTCATGACTGCTACAGAACCTGCTGTCTTCGTCTAGTACTCTACCAAATCTACTCTCAGCTGTTACTTTTATTTGCAAGAATCTCTTTAGATACTCCTGCGAAATAACGAAATTTGCTTTAGCAAAACCTGCCGAACAGGGAATCTTGAGGATAGTGTTCTGTGCTGGTTGGCAATCTGGTTATGCCCCTATCTGTGAGTGTTCGTGACATTCAGACCTTAATTCTGTCCTATCACCCCGTTATCGTTATTGAAACCTTAGAAGAAGAACGTGTCCAAACCCTCCTTAAACAAGCCACCCAGGAAATGTCTATTCCCATGTTTGAGTGGAGTATTGCCCAAGGACTGATCCGTTCTCCTGGCACCTTTGATGCCCCTTGGGTGAATGAATATGCCCCCCCTGGCACCCTCAAACCCGCAGCCATTGGTAATACGGCTGAACCGTTGGCTGTTCTTAAACATGTGCAGGATATGACGATTAAGGCTTTGTTCTGGCTTAAGGATTTTGGCAAACATTTCGAAGATCCTGAAACGGCTCGTCACTTTCGAGAAGCGGCCCAGCTTTTTTCTCAAAAGCGCTCAGCTTTTGTGCTGACAGGGGACAACATTGAGCTACCCAGAGAAATTGAGCATGATGCCGTGGTGTATGACTTAAAATTGCCCGATCGCGATGAACTTTCCAAAACCGTTAAGGACGTGGTGCGGGCCATGAGACATAAACACCGCACGGTTGTCGAGCTGCAAGACCAAGATATGCAGGCTCTGGTGCAAGCTATGACGGGGATGACTTTGAAGCAAGCTCGGCAGGTGTTAGCCTATGCGGCTCTGGATGATGGCAAGCTGACCACCGGGGATGTAGAACGCATTCTGCACCGCAAAGCTCAACTGATTCGGGCCGGTGGGGTTCTTGACTATCTCCCGGTCGAAGATAATCGCGTGGAATGGGGTGGGTTCGCCAACCTTAAGCAATGGCTAGCTCGGGCTCAAGTGGGGTTTAGTCCAGCAGCAAAAGCGCTGAATTTATCGCCTCCCAAAGGGATTTTAATTGTGGGTATCCAGGGATGTGGCAAATCTCTCGCGGCAAAAGCGATTGCTAGAGAATGGAAGATGCCCTTACTTAAGCTGGATGCAGGCCGTCTGTACGACAAGTATGTGGGGGAGTCGGAGAAGAACTTTCGCAAAGCTATCTCTTTAGCGGAATCCATGTCGCCTACGGTGCTATGGATTGATGAAATCGAAAAAAGCTTGGGGGCCACAGGATCTGATTCAGACGGCGGGTTGAGTCGCCGGATGTTTGGCTATTTCCTCACTTGGATGCAGGAAAAATCGCAGGAAGTTTTTGTGGTGGCGACTGCTAATGATATTTCTCAGATTCCCCCTGAACTCCTACGTAAAGGTCGCTTTGATGAGATTTTTTATGTGGATTTGCCGGACTTACAGGAGCGCGGGGCAATTCTGCGGATTCATCTCACCTTACGTCAGCAGGATCCGAGTCACTTCGACCTGCCTACCCTCTTGCAAGCGACGGAAGGCTATAGTGGTGCTGAAATAGAGCAAGGCGTTGTAGCGGCCCTTTATCGATCGCTGTACCTAGAGAAGCCGTTGGATACGGATCTCCTGGTCCAGGAAATTCAAGCGATGATTCCCTTATCGGTGTCTCGGCAAGAACATTTACAGCAGCTCCGTGCCATTGCCAAGGATCGGTTTATGAATGCCCGATAAATGGCTGCTATTGTCAGCCCCCACCCTGCTCTAAATGTGTCGTTCCCCCCTTCGTCTGTAAAGTTCCAATTTGACGGTTTGATTTATGCATAGACCTGCCTCTTTAACCGCATTCCTGTTAGGTACCACGACCGCCCTAGTTTGGATACAACCGCAAGCCCAGGCACTGAGCGCGGTAGAGGTCAGTAAACTCGCCAAAAGTGTCACGGTGCGGATTAGCAGCCCAGCAGGGATAGGTTCTGGTGTCATTGTTCAACGGGAGGGAAACACATATTCCGTGGCGACAGCTGCGCATGTGGTTGACCGTCCCAACACCTATGAGATCCAAACGCCTGACCAGCAAGTCCATACGATTAAGACATCTGGCATTCAAACACTCCAAGATGTCGATCTGGCCGTTGTTCAATTCAATAGCAATAAAACCTATGCAGTGGCAAAAATGGGAAATGCGAATCAGGCCCCTGAAGGAACGTCCATTTATGTTGCGGGTTTCCCCGCTCAGACATTGGCCTTAACTGAATCGATTTACAACTTCACGGAAGGTAAAGTGACTGCCAATGCCACCCAACCTCTTGCCGATGGTTATGCTCTGGTGTATTCCAATAGCACCTTGCCAGGGATGAGTGGTGGACCAGTCTTGGATGATCAGGGGCGATTAATTGCTATTCACGGTCGTGCCGATACTGCGACTATCCAACCCCAAGATCAAGAGACTAATCCTGAGATTTATATCAAAACTGGATTTAATTTGGGGATTCCCATCAATACCTTCTTGAGCTTGTTACCTGTCGGGGGAATAAAGCTGGATTTGGGAACATCAGCTCCTCGCCCTCAAGCTGAGGAGCCCACTGCGGCCGATTTTTATCTAAAGGGAGGTGAAAAACTCAACCGGAAGGATTATCAAGGTGCGATCGCAGATTTCACCCAGGCCATTGACCGAAATCCCGATTATGCCGAAGCCTATTACAGTCGCAGCCTCGGCCACTATCGCCAACGGAATTCTACTCAAGCCATTGAGGATCTTACCCAGGCCATTGACCGAAATCCCGATTATGCTCAAGCTTACCTTCAACGGGGCGTGGTTCAGGCAAATTCACGAAATGCTGTAGCTTCTCTTAATGACTATCGCCAAGCCTTAAGACTCAGTCCCTTGGATGCCACGATCCTCTATCGGCAGGGGCTATCACAAGTACATTTGCGACAATACCAAAGTGCTCTTAGAACCCTTAATCGGGCTCTAGCCTTCAATCCCAGACTGGTCGAGGCCAAGGTTATGCGCGGAGTCGTTCAAGTCCTCAACAATACCTCAGGCAGTTTTAATCCCGCAGATCAAGCCAAAATTATTGCAGAACTGAGCCAGATTAGGCGTTTACCCTTTAACGCCACCATTACGGATATTCAAAAGGGCTTATTGAGCAGTTTGCAAGGCGATCTACAAACAGGGACTCGCCAACTGCAAACTGCGGCATTCAAAGCTCAACGGGAAGGGGAGAACCAACTCAATGACATTATTCGAGCAACCATGCTGAAATTGTCTCGGCGGTAAGAGAGTGGGAATAACGCTTAGTCTTCATAAATGCGCGCTTCAGGGGCATTAGGAAACTCTTCACAATATTGTTCAAAATTGCTCTTGGGCTTTTCCACAAAATCGCTTTTTTGCAAGATGTCACTAATTGAAATAACGCCCAGCAAGTGATCTTTGACTACGGGGGCTCGGCGAATGCCTGTGTTGGCAAATAGACGGGCCACATACTCGACACCCAAATCAGGATTGACCACAATACAAGGCTTGGTCATGATCTCGTAGATTTTCATCTTTTTAGGGTCATGACCAAAGGCAGCCACTTTGTAAACAATATCGGTCTGAGTCACCATGCCATAGGGATCGCCTGCGTAGCGAGGTTCCACAATTAAAGCCCGAATACCTTTAGCTTTCATCATGGCTACTGCCTCTGCGACTGTGGCTGAACCACTAATGGCAACCACCTCGCGAGTCATGATTTCTTCCGCTCTCATCATGGTTTTAGACTCCTTTGAATTTGCGATTAAATAACGAATAAGGGGATTAGCGCCTTAACATTCAGCGTCAGGCGTTGGCTTTACTGGGTAAGGTTGCCCACGAGGAGGAGGCTGGAGAACTGGGTCTGTTGCGAGGGCGTTGATAGGTGGAAATTCCTTCTGCATAGGCCTCGACGACTTGACCATTGACGGCACAGGAAACGAACAAATAGTCGCAACTTGGACATTCGACCTGATTGACCAAGCCTCCAGGACATTTGAGATGAGTGGGATATAAGCTACTGAACACGAGCCGTCGTGCTGCAGCACCGCATTGCGGACAGCAGACGGCTTGGGCCGTATTTGTTGCAACGTGACTCATACTCATCTCCGGGTCAACGATCACTCGATCCTTAAAGATGTTGCTCAAGGACAGCTGTAAATTTCTCGTAGGGATTCATTCCCACCAGCGTTTCCACCAGCTCGCCAGATTTGAAGACCAATACAGCCGGAATGCTACGAATTCCGTACTGTTTGGCGACACTTTTATTCTGATCAACATCCACTTTGACGACTTTGGCTCGTCCGTCATAGGCGGTTGCCAATTGGTCCATCATGGGACTCACCTTTTTGCAAGGACCACACCAGGTGGCGGTGAAATCGACGACAACCATCGATTCACTTTGAATTAACTGATCAAATTCGCTGTCTTGAACGTAGGATACAGAACTCATAGGAATTATGGGGGTTAAAGTAGGGCGTCTTCTTGATGGGTTTGAATTGTGCAATCTGAAGCTGGGTAGGCCACACAGGTTAAGACAAATCCAGCATCCATTTGATCGTCATCTAGAAAAGATTGATCGGATTGATCCACTTCTCCAGAAACGAGTTTGCCTGCACAAGTTGAACAAGCACCGGATCGGCAGGAAACGGGCAGATCAATATCATTCTCTTCTGCTGCATCGAAGATGTATTGATCATCCTCTACCGCAATGGTGGCATCGATACCTTCTGCCTCATTAATTAACCTGACATTGTAGGTGGCCATCGATATGGAATCCTTCTAAGTTTGATGGTTTAAAGCTGGACGGTGAGCAAGATAGTAACGGTGACAAATCACTTCTGAGGGGAAATACCCAAGGGATTTGTCCAGAGTAGGTTTATCCAGTGGAACCTAGCCTTTAATCGAAAAATGGGTCTAACTGCGCCTAAACGGCTATTTGGAGGAGTGATTGATCTCAACTTGAATTAAGATGGTGAGTATTACCAGAGAATTTGGCATTCAATTGAAAGGAAAAATAGCTTAGTGTTGGACTAAAACCTTTTTCTCTTAGATGCTTTTGCTGGTAATGCTCTCGGCGATATGAGTGTTACATTCCTCTACTATACACCTTAAAGGTATATTTCTGCTGTCTTGATATAGTGGAGATAAAATTCTCTGTAACATTTCTTTGGAAGAATCATTTACGCTAATGTCTGCTGCAAAATGGGATATCAATGAGGTGAGTCAGCGCCTGAATCAAGGCCGTCAAGCAAAGGCTGCCCAAGGGGGATATGCAGGCTATGGTTCTCCGCCCTTTGGTCAAGAGTCTTGTCAGGGAGAATTAGTCGACAATCCCCGAGAAAAGCAAATCATTGAACTGATTCGTCGCCATCATAAATCGGGTAAATCTCTGCAACAGATTGCGAATTGGCTCAATCAACAGGGGTATCAGACGAAACGCGGCAACCAATGGCAGCGAATTTCCGTGAAACGAGTGTTAGACCGTCTATATGGCAAAATGCCCCGAATCTCTGGTGTGACCCAGTCCAATGCCTCTTCCTCTAAGAAGTCAGGCTCATGCTAATCATGGTCTTGGAGCGGTCCTTGGGGACGGGCTGGTTTTTCCCTGTCGGTAGAGGACCTGATGCAGCAAACTGATCCAATGATGTGCACGCCGAATCTGGAAGATGCCATCAATTATCATCCCTTGGTCGTGTCTCCAGAAATGGCTTTGGTGGATGTGATTGCTCATCTCAGTCAGGCACCCTTTAGTCACTGCACCTTGGGGGATCTTGCGAGTGAGACCTCAACACCAGAAGCGGTGATGGCTCGCCCGACCTGTGCCTTGATTATGCAAGATGACGAGATTGTCGGTATTTTGACGGAGCGAGATATTGTCCGATTTGCGGCAGCAGGCATGGACTGTGAGCATGTGACCGCTGCGGATGTGATGGCTCATCCGGTTAAAACGCTCCCTTTGGCAGACTTCAAAGATATTTTTGCAGTGATGTTTTTGTTTCGGCGGTATAAAATACGCCACTTGCCTATTGTTGATGATCAAAATCAGCTGGTGGGGGTGGCTGAACCGAGCAGCCTGCGCAAAGTCTTGAAGCCTGCCAATCTCTTGAAATTACGGCGTGTATCGGAGGTAATGTCCACCTCTGTCATCCATGCACCTCCCACCTGCCCTGTTTTAAACCTTGCCCAGTTAATGGCTGAACATCGGGTCAGTTGTGTTGTGATTGTTGAGCCGGCGGCAGATAATGGCCTCAAACCCATTGGCATTGTGACAGAACGAGATATTGTCCAGTTTCAGGCGATGCAGTTTGATATTGGTAAAATTACGGCTGCAGAAGTGATGAGTTCTCCATTATTTTTACTTGATCCAGGAGATTCACTTTGGGCAGCCCATCAACAAATGCAGCAACTTCGGGTTCGGCGATTAGTGGTGTCTTGGAACTGGGGGCAAGATTTGGGAATTGTTACCCAAACGAGTTTGTTGAAGGTATTTGACCCCCTGGAGATGTATGGCATTATCGAAACGCTTCAACAGACGATTCAGCAGTTAGAAGCAGAAAGAGCCACGTATTGGCGTCAACAGAATGCTGAAGTTTGTTGACAATAAAATAAAAATATTCTTCAACAGACTTAGATCTCCGCTGGTTCTAGAGAGAAGTTCTCTAGGTAAAGGGCTAAACGTACCGTAAGAAGCTAGTCTTGTCAGTTTAACTGGGAAGCAGAATCGCCGGGGGTAAAATCCGGCATTCCATTTCTGTCAGACCTAAAGGAAGAAAGCCAGTTCTGGTTGTTGGGTTTAACCACTAGGCAGGGCGTTGTCTAGAGTGCGAGTAGACGTTAGGCCATCTACGTCAGTAGCGCTAAATCTCACGTCTTTTAAGCGTGGGAGTGCGTCAAGTGGCTGCTCATCGAATCCATCATCTGCCCGTGCGAGTGACCATAAGCTTCTGGTGAGAAGCACCCACCGAATACCGACCTCGGCAACAGCTAGAGCAAGCCCTTATCTAGAAATGGAAAGCCCCTTTTAATAGGGAATCCTGGAAACATTGAGGTGCGCCTTTCAGGAATCAGAGTCAGGGCTCATACCTAAACCCCATCAAATTGAAAAGCTAACTGCTGTGGACTTTCGCCCATAGCTTCTAGATTAGAGATTGTCAGACCCAACAGCCTTACTGACTGTTGCTCATCGACATGAGTTAACAATAGCTCTTTCCCTAAATCGAAGATCTCATCAACCCCTTGCAAGACATCATGGGTGGTCTGACTGCGGGTAATTTGTTGATAGTTCGCATACTTGATCTTCAGCGTGAGTGTGTGACCTGAGTGTTGATTTTCCGCGAGCCGCTGATGAACCATAATAGCGATATTCTCTAGCTCTTCCATCAAACGCTGATGGCCTGATAGATCTTCATAGAAGCTGCGCTCTGCTCCAATTGACTTGCGAATCCGATTGGGATTCACCTGACGTTCATCCTTTGCTCTAGCAATCCCATAATAGTAATGGCCAACCTTACCAAACTTTGATACTAATGCTTGTTCAGGCCACTGCAACAAGTCAGCACCAACTTTGATTCCAAGCTGATGCATCTTGGTGGTAGTCACTTTGCCAACTCCGTGAAATTTTTCAATCGGGAGTTGTTGAACAAACGCCTCTGCTTGATGGGGTGCAATCAAAGTCAAGCCATCTGGCTTGTTCAGCCCTGATGCCATCTTTGCTAGAAACTTGTTGGTGGATACTCCCGCTGAAGCCGTCAAATGAGTTTCTTGGCGAATTAGACGCTTAATTTTCTTGGCTATCTCCATCGCAGATGCTATATGCAGCTTGTTCAACGTCACATCTAAATAAGCTTCATCCAATGAGACAGGTTCAACTAAATCCGTGAACTGGCGAAAGATCTCTCGGATCTGACCAGACACTTCACGGTAAACTGCAAAGCGCGGTTTCACAAAAATCAGATCTTTGCACTTCGAAACCGCCACTCTTGAGGGCATAGCAGAGAACACGCCGAACTGCCTGGCTTCATAACTGGCAGCAGCGATCGCACCTCGTTGCTCGGGCCGTCCACCTACCACCACTGGCTTACCCTTCAGTCGTGGATTATCTCTCTGCTCCACTGAAGCAAAGAAGGCATCCATATCCACATGCAAAATTTTGCGCATGGATAGCGTCACTCCACCTCCAAAGAATGCTCAACCAGGAAGCGACCTGCTTCCAATGCCATAGGGCTACTTTCGTAGAACTTACCATCAGTATGGACTTGTTTTTCTGGGGTGACGATCCAACACTGATAGTCCCACTCCAGATCAAGTGAGACACCAACAAGCCATCCCCTTGGGAATCCTACTAATTCAGCAAGTGTATCTATCGCCATAACCACCTCACTGTGGGGAGGCAAAATGTCAACAAAAATATCAAGTTAACACTATTTTAGTACAAAGTTACTATGCTGGTCTAGCAACCCCAAAATCCACTCATGAGAGATCCGAGCATGGTTTCATGGCTACCAAGACCGACTTAACTGAGAAGCAAAAAGCCCTGGACCTAGTGATGAAAAATGTGGAACGGACCTTTAGCACAGGGGCCATTATGCGGTTGGGGGATGCCACCCGTATGCAGATTGAGACAATCCCTACTGGGGCATTACCCCTGGATCTGGCCTTGGGCGGTGGGCTATCTAGAGGGCGAGTGATTGAGGTGTATTTTCACTTTGAGTGGTCAAGAAATACCGATTGCAGAACTAGGTTCTTGGGTGAATGAAGTCTTCATATGGTCCACAAGTTGTTGATTTATTTTGAGAGAGGACTTCTTTTTGGAATCAGGAGTCGTACCCCCTGTTTCAAATGGGCAAACTTTAGCTAGATAAAGACGCTCAACCACTACTCTTAGCAGTGACCTTACACGCTTTTTGGGTGTGTCAAGGTTGCCCATTTATACGCATATGTCATCCAGTGCCGCTACTCCGCATGATTTTCCGTCTCAGCCCACCTCCACTGGCTTTGTTCTGGGGGTAGGCCGAGTCGCTTGGACAACAATATTGACGATGACCCTGTTAGGGAGTGCTGGTGTAGCTGGCGCACTTATGGGTGTGGCCATTAGCTATCGTGACCTTCCTGATGTGAGGTCATTAACGACCTATACGCCTAATGAAACAACGTATATCTATGACATCAACGGCAAGCTACTCACAGGACTACATGAAGAAGAAAATCGCCAGGTCGTCCCTCTGGATAAGATATCTCCCCACCTGAAGCTGTCCGTGCTTGCCATTGAAGACAGCAACTTTTACCAACATAACGGGATTAATCCCGTTGGTATCTTGCGA
>NZ_JANQOY010000232.1 GCF_028285565.1 Acaryochloris sp. IP29b_bin.148 | reverse complement strand
GCTTTTTGTCGGAAGTCATTGCTATAGGGGGCGGGCATTGAAATAGGCAGAAAAGACATGGTCCTATTTTGTCCTAACTAGCTCCTCAATTGCTATATCAATAACTGAAAAATAAACGATAGACGATTCTGAGCCTGGTTGTAATTGTCGCCTGACACCCCTTATCGGTACATCGGAACAGAAAACAACGCTAAGTTAGTTGGGGACATAATCAAATAGCCATTTGAACTGCTGGTCAGCAAGCTTGGTGGGTGTGAGCTTGTACAGCCAGTTACGCAAAAAACAAGCGATTTTGCTTTCTACCTGAGCTAGTTGGCCGACCTGGCGAGAGGTGGCGTGTACTCGTGTAACTCGCTCACTTCGACTCAGCTCGAACTGACGCAGAAGTGAAGGAATGGAGTTCACTTTCCCAGTCTTAGGGAGCTGCTTCACTAATTCAAAGGCATCTTCCACGGCCATACCCCCCCCCTGGCCAAGAGTGGGTAGCACTGGATGAGCTGCATCACCGATCAGGGTGACTCGCCCACAACCCCATTCTTTCTGCATGGGTTTCCGATCACAGACATCATCTCGATAGATCGGCTGGTCAACGAGCTGTTGTAGAATTTCAGGAACTGGACTGGCATAGTTAGAAAAGCGTGAACGCAGCGCATTCAACGCTCCCCCTTCCGCGTCGTCATTCCCGTTTGCTTCCACATTATCAAAGCCATAAAAGGCATAACGACCCGAACCCACATCAAAATAGCCAAAGCGATTACCCTGACCCCAAAATTCACTCCAACTATATTGGTCATCTAAGGGTAATCCCGCCCCATTAAAATAGCCTCGCCAGCAACATGTTCCGCTATAGTTCGGATCTTCCAGTCGGTCTTTACCCTGTAGACGTGCACGGACAGTGGAATAGAGTCCATCAGCACCCACAAGGATATCTCCTTCTGTATGACTGCCGTCTTTGAAGAAGACTTGTATCGTGTCTTCCTTCTCTGCAAAGTTCTCGAAAGCGCATTGAGCTTTCACTGTTTCCGCTGGCAGTGAATCATAAAGAATTTTCTGCATCTCGAGTCGAAGTAAACAAACCCCCAGATTTTCTTCCTGAATAAATTGCGGAGAGTTGATATAGAGTGGTTCACCACTTTTGCTAAAGAACCCGCCTTTTCGGATGGAGCCGCCCTGCTGGTAGAACTGGTGCCATAGTTGCCCTTCCCACAGCAGCTTATAGACTCGCAGAGCGTTTGTCTGAATGAAAATACCACCTGGCCCTGATAGCATCTCATCTAAAGGTCGCTTCTCGTACAGTTCTACCGTGATACCTGCATCCAAGCAGGCACGTGCTAAGGTTAATCCCCCGATTCCACCTCCAATAACGATTATCTTTAGCAAAGGTACACTACCTCCCTAAAAAGCACCTTATTTCAGTGATTTTCTGGCAAGTTACAAAGAAATAAACCTTGGAAATGCTAACCGCCGTTTTTGCGGTATGAGTATCTATGACAATCCTATGCTAGATCGGTGAATGTGGATCACCCCGTTACTGAGTGAAGACGCTGGGTGCTGCGATCTCAACTTCAATACCAATCCCCAAAAGCTATCAAATCGTTGTCATAGCTCGTTCAAGCCAAATCGAAACTGGCATCTAGACAATACGTAGATAAAAATCAAGTCTAAGTTAATTGAGCGTTCATTAAAGTCTATTTACAATCAAAGTGTTGGCAGCAATTGATGTGGTTGCAGTATCGCTGATACCAAGTGCAATAAAGGCAAAAAGCCATTCTTTAAACCATTTACCACTCGACTTGCTACATCTTACCCCTTTAATTGGGCCTAACATATTGGAGCAAGCTTACGATTGTCCGACTTCAGCCATTGCCATTGCATCAAGATCATTTTCCTGTGTTGAAATCTTGAAATGTCTTGCAAGGAGAAATAACGGGAATGAAAAACCAATCGCAATGAGTGGACCTAGGAGAATGTATAGCCAGAGGAAACGCATTTCTAACCGACGACCTTCAATCATCATGAAAATTGTCGCTGCTGTGGCAATAGCAAATAAGTCATTCGTGAGAGATGCAGAAGCAGCATTCGCATAGGCAGCCTGAACAAAATCTCCGACTGAGAATCCAGCGTGCTCT
>NZ_JANQOY010000229.1 GCF_028285565.1 Acaryochloris sp. IP29b_bin.148 | reverse complement strand
CAATCGTTAGAGCAAGTATTGGAGGGGATGATGCCTACTTAACTCTGTGCGATCTCATGGGTCCTATTTTTCTCCAGCGGTAACATTCCAAGTCGTGTTTCTAAAGCTAGAGTATTGCAAGGAGGCACCGTCTAAAATCCTGTTCTACCCGTACAAGTCTCTTCTACATAGATCACTACTGGTTGGTCGCAATAATCGCCAAAATGATCTGCTAACGTTTCGGACAGCCGCCACCTACGATTTACGGTTTCATACTCAGGAGATTCCGGGTAGCCATATACTCTTGAGGGGGCTGTGCCTGAACCTGAGGATATGTAATTTGTAGCGAATATGGCAGCCTACTATAGTCGGGCTCGGTAGAGTCATCCAGTTTCTGTAGTCTATACCGAATCTAAAAAGTGTATCAGCCCAAAGGGGCCAAACCAGGGATGGTGATTTATAAACATGAACAAGTGATTTGGGGCCAGCCCCAATTTGTAAAAGATCGGGTTCATGTTTCTGGCACAGGCTAGGATGCCCTGATTTAGTCCCTTAAGATTGAAGGTGACTGACCTGCAGGATGTTTGCTCTGGCTAGTGCTTTTTGAGCATCCCTCTAGTTCTGCTATAGAATATGTAACCTGAATTTATGCTAGGAAGCTAAATGACAGAGGTCTCATTTTTTTGCTGAAATTCTTCCTTGTTTGCAAAAATATCGAAAATTTGGTCCATTCTGGATAATTTCAACACAAGACTAACCTGCGTTCTCATAGAACAGATAGATAGCTTGCCACTTCTACCATGCACTGCTTTATGCATTGCGACTAAAGCACCAATTGCCGAACTATTGATAAAGGTGACATCTTGCAAATCTAATAGGATCGTTTTAACGCCTTCATTCAGCACCGTGTCAATTTCATTGCGTACCTGGTTAAGACCAATTCCGTCTGCCAGGCTGAAGGGTTGGATAATTTTATAGCTCATTGGTTGCACTCCTAGTTCAGGTCAGTAGGTTTTGAGTCTGGTAAAGGCGAAAAAGCTACCAATGAATGACCCGTAAACCATAAGGAATTCGTTGTGTATTCAGAATTCCCTTTTCTGAAAGCGAGTGAACATTCACAACACAACAAGTAAACCTCGGGACTGTTTTAAGTTCACCAGAGGTAATTTGAAAGCACTGAAAATCCTGGAGATGTAGTAGGGGGTAAAGAAATTTGGTAGGCAAGAATTTTGGTATCAGATTTTCGTTTAGTCATCTGAAGCGGTCTTATAATAGTTCACTCATCAACGCTTTGTGGTTGAGCGAGTCCCTCGTACAGGCAGCTGCTTGAATTCACTTAGCCAAGATTGGATCATGAGTTTCAACTTTTCTCTTTCTTCGTCAGTGAGACCTTGGGGGTCAAAACGATAGCGGTAATGCAAATCAATAATTGGGTCTAACTCGCTCATGTAAGAAGCAGGTAGTTCCTGTTCTAGTCGTCCCAACCATTTGCGGACCGTTTCTGAAGAAAGCCGTGCAAGCCCCCAATCGCTTAAGCGTTTTTCAATCTGGTAAAACTCAGAATCCAGTCCATCCGAAGTTGGTTTACGGATGCGTTCTGCCCCCTGCCCTCTCCGGCTCTTTGTGCGCCGAGAGAGCTTCTTGCGGATCATTCGCCAGATTAAATAAATTGATCCAAAAACGATCACCAGTCCCAAAACAATCATTGAACCGGCCCAAGCCAAAGTCTCCGAATTGTCAGAAAGCAGAGCCATCAGCTCAGACCAGGCTTCAGACAATTTTTCGAAGAAAGACTTAGAGGGTGGTTGGTTCTTCTCCCCAGTGAATGAGCCGTCTTCAGATGAGGTGCCATTCTGGTTAGCATTGCCATCTTCGGAGAAGGTGCCAGAATTGCCATCCCGAGAACCATCTTGCGTTGGAGCGCCATCTTGCTGTGAGGATCCGTCTTGGGATCGGGTATTATCCCCTTGGGCATTTTCACTTTGAGCCGTCGAGGTGTCGCCTTCAGTGGTCATCCCGCCCCCTGGAGTGGTTTCGACTTTGACCCAAGTATTGTCTACATAGGCTAAGACCCAGGCATGGGCATCTTTCACTCGGACAATATACTGTTGTTCCGCAGGACTGTATTCATGGGCGGTATAGCCCACGGCATAACGGGTGGGGACACCTGCCGCCCTCAGCAAAAGCGAGGTAGCCGATGCATAGTATTCACAGTGGCCGGACCGATGGTCTAACAAAAAAGCTGCGATCGGTGTTTTGTTATTCTTGGGGGTTGGCAGATCGAGGGAGTACTTAAATCCCTGCTTTTTAAAGAAGGTGGAAATGGCTTCAACCTTTTCTGAATCAGATTTACCGTTCAGATCCAGGGAATTGGTAATCTTTCTGAGCGTCCGCTTTTCAATAGCCGGAACGGCTTTATCAAAAGCGGTGGGTGGACTGTCTGCAGATTGTGTGGGGTCATACTGCACCGTATAGGCAAGGGGACCGGGTTTTCCCTGGATAGCAACCGTCCCGTACTGGTTTTCTTTTAGGGTTTTAACCTGAAGCTGGTTAACTTCAGAAGTTCCTAGGGGCAGTTTGAGGATTTCGTCTTTTCGCAGTAAGTCCGATGAAATACGAACTGAGGTTGTTTGTTTCGTTTGGGTACCCAATCGCCAGCTCTGTCGGGACTGTGGGCGTTTAGCCGAAAATTTGGATTTGACGGCATTCCAGGTGCCTGACTGGTATTGGTTATAGGTGGCTTCTCGAATATACAGCGGGAATTGGGGTTTGGGGCGATTGGCATTTGGCGCAACCCGAAACAAAATGGCATTGGAACGTTGCAGAGAGCCAATATTACCAATTTGAGTCTGGGCTTTTTCAGGATCAACAATGCCGCCTGATCGCTGCACTAGGCTAGGGACAGATTGCCCACCCTTTCGACCCGGTTTAGTTGGCTGGCTAGGAGGTCTTATCTTCCCTGGATTTTTGCGGTCTTGTCCGCTGTTTGAAGGTGGCGCTGAAATATTAGGGAGTTGAGACGTTTCAGGGGGTAGCGAAGGACTTGGATCGGGAATATCTGGAGTACTATCAGGGATATCTGAAGTACTTGTGTCATCGTTGGACTGAATGACACCAGAATCAGATTCTTGCTCAGGCGTGGAGGACGAGTTTTCTACAGTCTCTTGCCCAGGTGATGTAGAAGGCGAGTCTTCTTCAGACTCCTCCTGAGTTGAACCATCTGAGGTTGATGGGTTGTTGTCGTTAGAGTGACTAGGCGTTTCGGGTGTTGAGGAACTTGAAGGTGACGAGTCGCTGTTCGAATGGTTGGGTAAGTCAGGCGTATTGGACGTTTGATTGCCATTTCGGTTTTTGGAGCTAACGACTGTATCAGTTTCTAGCTCCATGTCCTCCAGTAAGCGATCCATATCCTCCTGGAAAGTTCTCCCCTTATCATCGGGCCAGGTGCGAGCCATTTTCTGAAAAAACTCACCAAAAACGGCGGGGCCAGGGAGCCGAACATTGGCTTGTAACCAGTAGAACTGATGGGTGCCAATTAGACTCAACACCAATGCCAGGACAATCAAACCGTAAAAAGTAGACTGAGAAAAACGTAGAGCCAGTTTGCGATTAACAGGCCAACGGACGGTGCCCAAGAAAAGAGCAATCAGTAGGGCAGTGATCGCCAGAAAGACGAACAGGTTACCGCCGGTGGCACTGGCAGCGAACAGACAAACGCCAAAGTAGGGGTAATACCAATTAACCGTTTTCCAAGACTGGGCCATAGCCCCCAGATACTGGCGATAGACCGAGACGAAATTCCGACAGTAGGTTTGAGCCAGGACAAAGGGGAATAAGCCAACGGGCAAACACTTGATCAGGTGATATCGAGCGGCGTAAGGGATGGCCTCGGGAGACACAGGGGGCAGAAAGAAGACCGCTAGCAACCATAGGAAAAGGGCGATAACCTGAAGTTGCTTGAGATTAGTGAGGGTGAGGGACCAGCGTTGTTTGACCATTTCCCTGGCTTCCAGGGCGAGGGCCATGGGAATCGCGATGATCCAGGCTCCGGTTTGATAGCCCCAAAAGCAGAGCGAAAGACTACAGAGGGTTGGAGTCGATTGCTTCATAGGGCCAATAACTCCTGTTGCAAATTGAAAATTGTCCCGGAGTGCAGCTGACACTGGGGGCCGAAATATTCCTGGAACTGGGGGTCCATATGAAAGCTGAGGTCAGATAGGCAAAGGGCTTTTATGGGAATACCAAACTGACTGAGCATTTTTAGAAAGGCATAGCGAGTGTCATCAAAGCCCAGCAGGATACAGAAGCAGCCACTCAATCGGGATAAGCGAGATTGAATGATTGGATTCAGACAATCCAGTTCTCGATGGGGGTTGGGATTAAGGGTGGCAACCGTTTCAATGATTTGTGCTCGTTGGCGCAACCCTTTGCCCACGGTCACCAATCGAGGATCTGGACCAGCATAAATGATATCCAGTAGAGACGCTTCCGGCTGTTCTTGCATCAAAAAAGAAATGGCCACTGCAATGGCTTCTTCAAAGGTGGTGCTGTGGGGTTCAGTCTGAAAGGTGTCCAGAATTAAGGCATGGTGGATAGCGGTCTCATCCTGTTGTTCTTTGACGATGGGGCGACCGACTTTGGCCCAGCTTTTCCAGTGAATTTTATTAGTCGGGTCTCCGGCTCGATAATCCCGTAGAGATCGGAATTCCAAGGCTTCTCCAGCGGTGGATGTGCGTAGGGTTTCACTGGCTTGGTAGCGACTGGCTTGGGAAAGGTTAAGGGGAGAGAGCTGATAGCGCTGGGGCAAAATACAAATCGATTGGCCGACATCGTAAGTGTGGCGTTTATAAATTAAGCCCAGAGGATCAGGGCAAGCGAGGGTGATGGTTTCGAGCTGCAAGCTACCCCGTCGCAAGGGGAGAATTTCCACCCTGGCTTTGGTTTTGCCTTTGGTGGAGAGGGTGGGTAGATCCTGAAGGTGAGCGGTGGCCCACTGCTGCTTGGCTAGGTAGCGTCGCCAATGGGGTCGCCATTGGTTGCCGACGGGATAGCGGCGCTTAATCTGAATAAACTCCCGGAAGCTGGGAAAGGGGGTGGCAAAGGTCTCCACCAGCTTTAATCCCTTCTGAGGTTGGGGAGAGAGATTCTGAATCACCACCTGGTAGGGCAGCGGTTCACCCACGGTGCCAAAGCGGGGCAGCAGGCGGGTGGCCTTAAACCGAAACTGAATCAACCGGCTGCCAATAGTTGCTAAGAGCAGCAGAGCCAAGGCAAAGAAGAACAGAACATGACACATGCTGCGGGTGGATCCGAGACTGATCAGCGCACTGCCAATACCGCCCGCCAATACCCCTAAACCCGCAGGGGTAAATTGCTGCACCAGCCATTTGCGGGTGATATAAGTCAATCGGAGACAGCGATAAATAAAGCGATCCATAACTTAGGCAGGCACCGGAATACTGGTGAGAATACGGTCAATACAGTCCTGAGCGGTTTGCTCTGCAAAGCAGGCTTGAGGGGACATCACTAGCCGATGGGCCAGAACATCCCCAGCAATTTCCTGAATATGGTCTGGAGTGACATACTCATAGCCATCGAATAGGGCTAAGGCTTGGGCCACTTTCATTAAGGTGATCGATCCGCGAGGGCTGGCCCCCAGTTGGACTTCTGGCAACTGCCGAGTGGCGGCGACGATATCGACGATATAACGCTTCAGTTCTCGACTGACCCGCACCTGTTTTACCGCCTGCTTCAGGGTAAAAATCTCTTCTAGGGAAATGCAGGGCTGCACCCGCTGGATGGGATGTTCTTCCAGTTGCTGGGTGAGAATGGCAATTTCATCAGCGGGAGACACAAACCCCAGACTGAACTGCAAAGCAAACCGATCCATTTGGGCTTCTGGAAGAGGATAGGTGCCCTGAAAGTCCACGGGATTTTGGGTGGCAATCACAAAAAAAGGATCGCGAAGCGTTCGTTGCTGACCGTCAGTTGTAACTTGGGATTCGGCCATCGCTTCTAGAAGGGCCGATTGGGTGCGGGGAGAGGCCCGGTTAATTTCATCGGCCAGAATCAGATTGGCAAAAATTGGGCCTTCGTGAAACTGAAAGGTCTGGTCCTTTGGATTAAGAATCGAAACCCCCAAAATGTCGGAGGGCAGTAAATCCGGGGTAAACTGAATCCGCTTAAAGGCAATATCGACGGAATAGGCCAGAGTCTTGGCGAGGGTGGTTTTGCCCGTGCCCGGATAGTCTTCCAGCAATACATGGCCGCCACTAAAAAAGGCCGCCAGTAACTTGCGAATGGCCGCGTCCTGACCCTTAATCACCTGCTGGATATTTCCTGCTAAGTGACGATAAATGGTTTGCCCCTCGGAGCAATCAGTTTGAGTGTCTAATACCACCATGGGTTATGCCGGAACGGGAAGCCGCCTCATGATGTCCATCACCACCTGTTCTGCTGTTTTACCAGCAAATTTCGCTTGCGGATCCATCACTAGGCGGTGAGCCAAGACGGAAACAGCAGCCTCTTGAATATGCTTGGGGCGAAGGGCAGGGGTGCCATCAAACAGGGCTAGGGCTTGAGCAATCTTCATTAAGGCAATGGAACCACGGGGACTGGCTCCAAGCTGAACTTCCTCTGCTTGCCGGGTGGCATTGACGATATTGACGACGTATTGCTTGAGATCTTCGCTAACGGTAATCCGCTTGACCGCTTGCTTGAGGGTAAACACATCTTCGAGAGACAGGCAGGGTTGCAACTGGTCAATCGGGTGAGCCTGCATTTGGTTGGATAAAATTTCGACTTCTTCTTCGGCGGAGATATACCCCAAGCCAAACTGGATGGAGAAACGGTCCATCTGGGCTTCGGGTAAGGGGTAGGTGCCCTGGGAATCAATGGGGTTTTGGGTGGCAATCACAAAGAAGGGATCATGCAGTTTCATCTGCTGACCATCGATGCTGACCTGAGACTCGGCCATTGCTTCTAGGAGGGCCGACTGGGTACGGGGAGAGGCCCGATTAATTTCATCGGCCAGAATCAGATGGGCAAAGATAGGACCCTGGTGAAATTCAAAGGTTTGGTCTTTGGGATTGAGAATCGAAACCCCCAATATATCGGAGGGCAACAAGTCAGGGGTAAATTGAATTCGCTTAAATTCAATATCAACGGATAGGGCAAGGGCTTTGGCGAGGGTGGTCTTACCTGTACCGGGATAGTCCTCTAGCAACACATGGCCGCCACTAAAAAAGGCTGCCAATAATTTGCGGATGGCAGGCTTCTGTCCTTTGACTACGGTTTGGATATTTTTGGCTAAGCGGCGATAGATCTCTTGGCCGGAAACCCCGGACATCGACAAGGACGACACTGTCATAAATGCTTTTTTACTTAGGATACCCGACCACTATTAAGGGTCTTGCAGCGAATTCAGTTTGGTTGATTGTTTCAGACGACTGACGGTAGCTACTTCCTAGCATTGGGGGCAAGCTATGATGTGAGGTAGAGAGCTGAAGTTTTGAATATTACTCGCAACGTAATTTCGATTACTGGATAGTGGCTGACTTAATTTGAGGTGATTCTATATTACTGTTGGTCTCTAATATTTTTATGAAATTGAAGTCTGACATTGATAAAGATATTCAACTTGGGTTGATCGCTCATGGGATTACATTCCCGATTGACGATACAGGTAAAATTGCCATCCATGAATTCCGAATAGACACCCAAGCTCGTATCGGAATGTTATACATATTACCTAAAACTAAATTGCCTGATGGTGCACTTCCTTTTCTAGTTATTCCTGCTCAATATTTATATGGAGTTTTTCATTTTGAAAGACAAGCAGCAATCATTGAAATAGGAACAATGGCTCTTGATGGTGAAATTGAGGATTGGTATATCAAAAATAAAGGGTAATTATCAGGCGCTCTGGGATATATGCAAAATTGCCTTGTGGTTCTTTGCACCAAAAAAGGTACAATAGTGCCATATGAGTGTAAAGCGTGTACCTGCTAGTTTTTATTGAAGCGAAGGTAATAATGAGCCTGTCCGAGAGTGGCTTAAGCAGCTTGAACCATTAGAGAGAAAGATAGTAGGTACCGATATAAAAACGGTTGAGTATGGATGGCCTATTGGCATGCCCACCTGTCGTCCGATGGGAAAAGGACTCTATGAAGTTCGGTCTAACCATTCCTAATGGCAAGATTGCAAGAGTTCTCTTCTGCATTTTTGAGAATCGCATGATTTTACTGCATGGACTTATCAAAAAGGCTCAGAAAACCCCAAAAAAAGAGCTAGATCTGGCACTGAAACGAAAAAGTATCCTAGAGGCAAAGAGATGACCAGTAATCCACATATCGGTTCTTCTCTAGATAATTTTCTAGAAGAAGATGGAGTCCTAGCTGAGGTAAATGCTGTGGCTCTTAAGCGAGTGCTGGCATGGCAGATTCTCCAAGAAATGAATGCCAAAGGGCTGAGCAAATCCAAGATGGCAGCTTCCATGAATACGAGTAGATCTTCACTGGATCGGCTGCTTGATTCCAGCAACACATCCGTCACCCTTAAAACGATGGATCGTGCTGCCGCAGTTCTTGGTAAACGTCTTCAGATAGAGCTGGTCGACTCTCAAGAGCCTAAAACTGAGATATCGGCTGGCTAAGACTCAGCCTACACAATTGCAAGTTCAATAGGCTGTTTTTAGAGGTGACCTCACAATCAGGTTCAAAATGGGTTTTATAGAAGTAGCCACTACTCTGTGAGTGTCAAATATAGCCATGGCTTTATCCCCTGAACAAATACAGGAAATTGCAGCCCAGGTTGATTTTGAGCCTGAGGTCTTCTCAATTATTAATGCTGAATCTCCTACGCTTTTGAGGAAGCTGGAGCTAGTTCAATACTGGTATGAAGAAGAATCAGCTCAACCTGAACAAACCTTACCTGCTACCGTTCAGATCCAACGCAACGTTGAGCTAGAGAGAACAGGTGGCGATCGCTTTATTAAATTGCAGCTTGATGGCATTTTCTTTGAAGTAGATACCCCTGACGCTATTTCAGTAGTCCTCAGACTGAGATCCAAACTCCCCAAAGGCTACATGTCAATCACGCTGGACTATCAACGACGAGAGCAACTTCTTAAAGAAGACTTTGAAGCAGCATTGGGTAACTCAGCCGAACGATCTTTGATTGGTGTGGTCAAACTGGAAGACCATTACCAAATCGTCCAATTTTTCGGTACTGCTGCCGGGAACTACGAACTGAGTAACGCCGATATTATCGATAAGCTGCGCGCCTGGGAAAAGCTCTGCGACTTTGAAATTATGGGTGGAGGAGGAGACACCCTAGAATTGGCCTTCAAAACCCTGCCTGAAAACCGATTAGCCTTTGCAGAGGACGTTTATGACTTTTGTCCTGACTTGATGGATCAGGGATATGTGGGACCACCCTTAGGGGAAGGGGCCACGATGGAAGATTATGCAGAAGCAATGGACGAGCAAACCGTAGAAGACTTGGTTGATTATCTAGAGCGGAATATGGCTGTGGGGTTCTGGTGGGATTAGGTGAGACGTTTTGCGATCGCTCCCCTAATTTATAGGTGCAATCTCGTTATTTTAGGTATAAAATCTTGTCCTCAATCAACTGATTTGTATGGGGGTACTCATTTCAAATGTCGTCGTCTTTTGAGTTTAAATCGCCTATGCTCGAATGAGGGTGAGCTGGCTTATTCAGGGGATAACCTCTAACTTTCCAGTTGCTTTGTACCGTATTGTTCTCGGCATTAGATAGCTACATCCCCTACAGCTGCTTCAAGTAAGTGTTCAATTATTAGAACAAGGACTATGTCTGCTCTGACACCAGACACATTAGTCGAAAATCCATTTGCTTCAAGCTCCAAAATTTGGACAGACGAGGCGTTTATGGCCTTACCCGATGGGCATCGCTACGAAATCGTTAATGGAGAGTTGGTGGAAGTGGGAAATTCTGGGGCCAGGCATGGCTATATTTGTAGTCTGCTGGTGGCTGCTTTGATGAACTACGTCTTAGCCGAGAAGTTAGGGGTTGTCCTCGATTCCAGCACCGCCTTTAAACTCAAAAGTGGCAACAAGCGATCGCCTGATAGTTCATTTTTTGCCAAAGAGCGTTTACAGGGATTCAAAGAGCTACCGACTGGCTTGTGGTCAGGTGCGCCAGATCTAGCCGTGGAAGTTCTCTCACCGGGAAATACCGTTGAAGAAATTCACGACAAGCTGGTGGAATACTTCGAAAGTGGTTCCCGCTTAGTATGGGTAATTCATCCAGATGAGCAGTATGCATTGGTCTATCGGACGGCTCAAGAACCGGATCGGTTACTCAAACGCAATGACTTTCTGGAAGGGGAAGACGTGATTTTAGGATTCAAGATGCCTGTCGCTGATCTGTTTCAAAAGTTACCCTGTTGAATGAAGGAATCACTTCCCGCTCAGAATTCAGGTATGACCTCCTGTGTCCTCAATCAACACTTGCAATCCACACCTACCAAGGCAACAGGCTACCATCCCAAGAAAAGAACTGACCGCTATCCGCTTTCCCTACCCCATCCAAAACGGCCAATAGCTGAGTTACCGTCCGATCCACAGAAAACAGCTTTTCCGGTGGGACATTTCGCTGAAACGGTTTGGAAAGCTTTGTGTCCGTTGTGCCTGGATGGAGCGTTACCACAATAGTTTGGGGGCTACGACGACGATACTCAATCGCTGCTGTACGCATCAACATATTCAGCGCTGCCTTTGAAGCCCGATACCCATACCAGCCTCCTAAATGGTTATCGCCAATACTGCCAATCTTGGCAGAAATCGTCGCCAAGATACTGCGCTCTTCGTGTTTTAACAACGGTAATAAATGCTTTGCCCATAGGGCGGCCCCAATGCTGTTGACCTGGAAATATCGCGTTAACGACTCGGCATTCAGCTGCCGCAGTCCCTTTTCAGGCTGCAGTTCTCCTTCATGCAGAATCCCCACACTATTGATGACCCAATGCAGCCGATCAGCCTGAATCTGCTCACAACAGGCTGCAATTTGCTCTTCTTGGGTAACATCCACCGAGAGGCAACACACCCGCTCTGGATGGTTGGCGGCCAGCGCGAACAGTTCTGCTGCTGACGCTTGAGCACGATAGGTGGCATAGATGGTCTGGATTTGGGGCCGTTGTAGCAAATGCTGGACAAACCCTAAACCAATCCCTTGGCTCGCTCCAATCACTAAAGCATTGGACTCACTCATGGGGGTGGGCGAAGGGTAGGAAGCGGACTAACATCGGGACGAAATTAGAGGGAGAGAAGACTTTTGTCAGCTTAACGGAATTCTCAATCGAACGGAGCTTATTGTAGAAGAGCGCTACGTTACTCAGTGAGCTGAATCACCTGATCAATCGTGACCCCGGCGCGACCATGACGAATATTGTGGCGGGAACTCAATCCATGGGTCTGGTGATGCTGTTCAATTTCATCTTCTCGGGTGTCCAATACCCGCTGAATCACGCCTTGGTAGGACTTGGTAAGCCGCTTAAGAACAGAGGCGCTAATCCGCCATTTTTCTTCAAAAGAACGATTCGGGACATTGTTGTAGTCCATCATTGCGTCGATAGCCTGCGTGATTTTTGCGTCTGCAGCAGCGGAGGTCTGTCCCGGTTGCCGACCTGGTTTCTTCGAGGTATCTGAGCGCCGGGTTGGAGAGGCGATGGGGGCATCTGGAGATTTAGCCTGGGTACGTTGGGGAGAAGCGTGGCCGTTATTTTGGGCCGGTTCTTGATTCGCAGGCTGAGGGGGCTGCTCTGGCTGTATCACTTGTATAAGCTGAGTCAGAGCATCGGTAAGGGCATCTAATTTTTGGTCCGTTGTCGAGACTGACGCTGTCGGATGGTCGGCAACGGGAGGGTTCGGTGTGCTCTTTTCATCTGTAGATGAGATGATTTTTTCCGATGGCTCAGAAGCAGATAGGCCCAACTCATGCTCTAGCGTTTCAAAAAACAGCAAAGCATAATGGGTGCGCTGCTCATAGTTAACGCCTGCCTTGGTATAGCTAGTTCGTTCTGCCGTCTGGTGATCAATCAGAGGCAGCTGACCGGAGCGAATGGCGTCTGCGATCGCATCTCGATACAGGGGTAAATAGTCCTCTGGATAGTAGTCTTGGTCGAGATCGGCAACCTCCTGCTGGCAGAGGGTATGAATCGCCTTTGGATCGCGAAGAGGACGCAACGGCTCAATAAATAGACGAGCCAGCTGTTCTAAGTCATCAGCCTCTCCATGAGTCGTCTTGCCCTGCGGTAAGGATTGCTCAATCCATGCCAAGAGAACAGACATCTTATCCTGCTGAGTGCCGTTCGGTTCAAACTGATCGAGCATTTGGAGCCAGCGATCGCGTTCATCCTGGTAGAGCCTTAAGGTGGAAATATCTCGCTTGGGGGGTTGGCGTTTGCGTTTAAGGGGTCGGATCATGGGTGGTTCTTCCCGTTCCATTGAGGGGTCTGGTTCAAGTTGGGGGACAGCACTTTGGAAAACTTGTAATACTTTAACGCCTGGATCTTGGAGACGAATCCCCTGACGACCATCGATATTGCCCTGGCCATCCCCAATTTTGTAGTCATTGTAATGGCGGGTAGAGGCTAAGGATCGTCGTAGGGTGGGATCTTGCTCGTTCTGGATCAAAAAATGCCCTTGAATGGCCGCCATATATTCAACATCGGCGACGGTGGGTGGTGCATACCAGTGGGTGGCAATACGAGCATAGATCGTCCGAAAAAGGTGGGTATAGAGGTTGCCCCGACCGGCTCGTTGGGGAATCAGTTCAGCAAAATAGCGATCGCAAGCTTTGGCCACGGGAGGACTGTACTTGCGGTTAATGGTTTCTAGGTCCAAACCAGCGGTATCCACTTGGTTGCGTAAGGTATGGAGGGCTGCGATCGCTTGTTTCGCAGGAGCTAACGTGGGGATTTCAAAGCGGAGGGTCTTCGCTTCTTGGCGCCGTTTAAGCGCTCCCGTAAACCAGACACTGTAAGCTGACTCATAGGTAAATTCAGCAGTTTGCAATAGTTCCGTACAGCGACGCCCCGTCAACACGGCTAACCCGGCGGCGATATCTGCCCAGTCCCGATGATCAAGCAGCATCTTGGCGCGATCGACAATAGCATCTGGCTGCTCGATTAGCCCTTGCTGTTCATTGCGAGCGGCCACCCGATCGTTAATGGATAAATTAATTTCAATCCACTCATCCCGCGAGAAATTCATGGCCTCTACCGCCACATGGTCTTCTCCCAGCTGCTTTTTCAGGGCCTGCCGCACCTCGGTCATTAGGTTGCGCTGCTGTTTAAGGTGCTTCAGACCATAATCATGCCATTGCTGTTTCATCCACGCAGACCATTGCTCGGCAATTTGACGATCTTGGGGGGTCTGATTCAGGGGAGCAACGGCAGGGAGAAAGGGATGGTCGTATAGTTTTTTAAGCCAACGCCGCATAGATTTGCTGGGTTCAGGTTGCGATGATTATTACATACCAATTAACGCGATGGTCAACTTATGGTCGTCTGGCGGCCCAGCCCTGGCTACGAAAAGTCCAACCCCCTATGTAATGGCGCCAAATCTAAGCCATCGACGATGTTGCTTAAGAACGATGGACATGGACAAAGGCCAGCGTAGTTTGCCACTGAATCGTTTGATGCAGTAGCTTTTGGGATAATAAAGCCTGGATTTGTTGGACATCCTTCGCTGAGCAATGCTGGCTTAATCGTTGCCCATAGGAAGGGCGCTCACCGTGCTTAGCGAACCATCGATCCATTAGCTTAGGGGTGATATAGAGACGTATGGAAGTCTGCTCTAGGTTGATGGTGATCGGTATATCGGTAAACGCCGCTCTGAGATCGGATTCATCCCAAGTAAGTTGCCTATTGCCCGGATCATCTTGATATAAAGTCGCTTCAGCCGCTTGCCAACGCTGATATAAAGCCTTGTTTACCTCCTGTGCCTTGACCAAGTCACAAATTCGTTGACTATATTTAGGTAGGGTTTCGGCTAGAATCATCTGGCCCTGCGGCCTCAAAAGGTGGATCAGTTGCTGGGCAAAGTCTTCAGCAGACTGATCCGTTTGATGCATCTGACTAGCAAAGGCGTTCCGACCTAAAATCCAGTCAAACTGGAGATCAGGGGTATGGTTATGAATCAGACTGTCTAGGTTTGAACTCAGCCCGGTTAAAAAGATCGGTCGTTGCAAGACGGCAAGCGCTTTAGCTTGCGCGTCTAGGGTCTGAGCGACTTTATCTGTGGGAACGTGGGTGTAGACACTGCCTTCAGGGGTTCGTCGGAGGGCCTCCCAGGTGAGTAGTCCCGTCTGGCTGTTGACTTCCAGCACCACATGGTGGCGTTGAATTGGGGTGAAACTAAAGATGCGATCGCGCACCCAAGCCGCATGGTCTCCGGTTTGGCTGAGGGTTCGCTGTAACCACCGTTCCTTTTTTGAATCTTTGGGACCAAAGCTCACCGTGTCTTGGTGACTTGATTCTGAGAGTCCTGAAAGCTGGGCCTCCCGCTGGCGGGCAATCTGGTCTTGCAGTACAGCTTCTCCCCCCTGATCCGACGGTTGATAGAAAATCTGTCCTTGCAGACTGTCTGGCAAATATTGCTGGGCCACCCAATGGTCGCGATAGGCATGGGGATATTTGTAGTTAGCCCCATGCCCAAAGGAATAACGATCTCGACTGCTGTCCTTGAGGGGGTTAGGAACGTCATCTTCTCGTTCTTTTTCCACGGCTCCTAAGGCATCAAAATAGGCCAACACGCTATTGGATTTAGGAGCCATCGATAGATACAGGGCCGCTTGGGCGAGGGGGTATTGGCCCTCCGGCAATCCCACCCGATCAAAGGCTTGGGCACAGGCTATGACGACGCCAACCGCCTGTGGATCCGCCAGCCCGACATCTTCACTGGCTAAAATAATCATCCGCCGAAAGATAAAGCGCGGATCTTCCCCGGCATAGACCATGCGGGCAAGCCAGTAGAGGGCGGCATCTGGATCGGAGCCACGCAGGCTTTTAATAAAGGCGCTGATCGTATCGAAATGGGCATCGCCCTCTTTGTCGTAGAGAACGGCCCGCCGCTGAATCGAGGCTTCCGCGACAGCTAGCGTAATGGGAATGACACCATTGTCGTTCGGCTCGGTGGTTTCAATCGCAAGTTCTAAAGCATTGAGCAAGGCTCGGGCATCACCATTGGCTACATTGATTAGGTGGTGGGTGGCGGCCTCCTCCAGCTCGATGGCCGTATCGCCATAGCCAAAATATTTGTCTTGCAGTGCCCGATCTAACACCTGTTTTAGGTCGTCTGGGGTGAGCGATCGCAACTGAAAAATACGCGATCGACTGACGAGCGCTTTATTGACCTCAAAATAGGGATTTTCAGTGGTTGCCCCAATCAGAATGACCGTGCCATTTTCGACCCACGGCAAGAGGGCATCCTGTTGGGCCTTATTAAATCGATGCACCTCATCGACAAATAGAATGGTGCGCTGACCATACTGACCCCGCCGATCTTGGGCTTCATCGACGGATGAACGGATATCCTTGATGCCCGCTAAGACTGCATTAAGGGCCAGAAAATGGGCCTGAGTGGTGTTGGCGATAATCTGGGCTAAGGTGGTTTTGCCCGTACCGGGAGGACCATAGAAGATCAGTGACGAGAGCTGATCGGCTTGAATCGCCCGTCGTAAGAGACGTCCTGGACCGACAATCTCATCTTGACCCACAAACTCATCCAACGTGCGGGGACGTAAACGTGCCGCGAGAGGTGCTTCCGTTTCTAGTAGCTGTTGACGATGCTGCTCAAATAAATCCATCGCCCTAGTGTTTAAGACCGTCGAGAGAAGGTATCAGGATTAAGCGTCCCCACCTTCAATTGGGCTTGACGCTGCTGATTCTTGCGCATGATAGTTAACGACAGCTGATCACCAGGGGTTACGGACTGGAGGAGCTGTTGCAATTGCTCCGTATTGTCAATTTGAGTTTTACCAATTTGCACAATCACATCACCCGGTTTTAACTCAGCCGCTGCTGCGGGGGAATCAGAAACGACATCGACGACTAGCACACCTTTATCTTGCTGAACTTGTAAGTCGGTCTCTTCTTGCAACAGCTCCTTTGTTTGTTCCGAGATACTGATCATGCGAATTCCCAAATAGGGGTGGGCCACTTGCCCCTCCTTGAGAATCTGCTGACTAATCCGGGCGGCAATTTTGACGGGAATGGCAAACCCTAGCCCCTGTGCCTCCACACCAGAAGCTTGTGACTCGCGAATAATGGCCGTATTAATCCCAATCACCTCTCCCTTAAGATTGAGTAAGGGGCCACCGGAATTACCAGGATTGATGGCAGCATCGGTTTGAATAAAGTTAACGCGCTGATCGGGGGCACCCAGTTTAGCACTGGCCCGATCTGTGGCGCTAATAATCCCCATCGTTACGGTATTGTTCAGTCCCAAGGGATTGCCAATTGCGATCGCCCAATCCCCCGCTTGTAGAGCATCCGAATCCCCAAGGGTCAGAGCCGGTAAAGACTTCTGAGCCTCTATTTTGATCACCGCAATGTCGGTGAGTGGATCCGCTCCCTCCACAGTCCCCGGAAACTGCTGACCATCCTTGAGCACAACCGTGACTTCATCGGCATCCTCAACCACATGGGCATTGGTGAGAATCAAGCCTTTTTCATCAAAGATAAATCCTGAGCCAGTGCCCTGATCACGCCGACTACCCGGGCCTTCAAAGGGGCCAGACCATGGGGCCTTTGAGTTGCGTGCCGCATTAATTTGCACCACCGATGGCCCAACTTGATCAACCATTTTGACAATTAAATTGGAGCTAATCTGAGAGCGACTGGCAATTTCTGCAGCAGGTATTTCAGGTGCTTTTTGAGGATCTTGAGTGGTTTGGGAAGATCGATTACATCCTGTTTGGAGCAAGATACCTCCAACGAAGAGAGGAAAAACTAGATGCTGAAGGGATCGCTGCATTATCGTAGGACTAGGCGGCATCAAAACGCTATTGTTGTTTTCTACTCCACTCTAACCTGGGAGTCTCGGGGAATCATGGTCAGACCAAACATTTGCCATCTGCTGGCAATCATACCTTGGGCATTGGGTGCCAGGATATTGGCAGTTCATGCCCAGTCTTCTCCTCAACCCCAGCGGCTTTGTCCGGCATCCGTTCTATCTCGCTTAATTCGACATCGGGCACAGCCAGGAGAATCGTTAGCCAGTATTGCCCAACGGTATGGGGTTACGTCCGCCACTCTTAAAGGGATCAATCCCCAATTGCGACAGGGACATGTCAGGACAGGGGCTAATATTGTTGTCCCCCCCTACAACGGCATTTTCGTCGCCATCCCTGCCGGACAAACCCTCAAGGCCGTGGCGCGAGCCTATCAAGTCAATACGGAGGTTTTGTTTGAGTTAAATGGTTGTCAGTTATCGCCCAAGGTTGCTTTTGTCCCTGGGGTGAGCTGGTCGCCCAGCATTAATTCACGACCCACAGGGATTGCACCACTGCGGTCTGTGGGGGATGCAGCTAAACCCTCACGATTGGTGGATAGACAGGATCGCTATCCGCTCCCCCAACCCGTTCCCGTGATTGGTACCTATGGTTGGCGGCTCAATCCTGACACGCGCAAAATGCAGTTTTACAGTGGGGTTGACTTGGGTGCTAGTACAGGTACCCCCGTCTATGCCGTCAGTCCAGGAACCGTTGTGTTCGCGGGGAAGCGAGGTCCGTCCGGTCAACTCGTGATTATTCGTCATACGCAAGGACGGCAGACGCGATACGGTCGTTTAGGTAAACTCAGTGTCCAGGCAGGTCAATCGGTGCAAACCGGGACTCAACTCGGTACCGTCGGTGCGGTGGCACCTGCCTCGCTGCGCTTTGAAGTTCGCTATCGTTCCAGTTTAGGGTGGGTTGCCCATGACCCTCAGCCCTATTTACAGTCTCTAGAAAAGTGATGGCTAATGAGTATACGACAGGAGAAACTGTTCCATTGCTTGAGTGTTGGTAGGCTTCGCAAATAGATAGCCTTGAGCATATTCGCAATTCATTTGGGTGAGTTCCTGGGCCTGCTTAGGCGATTCAACCCCTTCCGCTACCACATCCATATGCAAGTTATGGGCTAGCGTAACGATAGTTTTGACGATTTCAAAGCCTTCTTCAGAATCCATCCGTTTCACAAAGGAGCGGTCAATCTTTAATGTGTCTACGGGGAAGGCATTTAAGTAGTTCAGCGAAGAATAGCCTGTCCCAAAATCATCAATCCCCAGCTTGATGCCTAATGTCTTAATGGCTTCCAGTTTGTCGGCCACATCGGAGACATGATCCATTAGTACCCCTTCCGTAATCTCCAGTTTTAATTGGGGGCAGGGCAGATTGGCTTCGGCTAAGATGCTGTGAATCTTTTTGACAAAATTGGGTTGCGAAAATTGACGACTAGAAATATTGACGTTGAGTTGGAGGTTCGCAGCTAAATCGTAGTGTTTTTGCCAAGTCTGCATTTGCTGGCAGGCTTCTGCTAAAACCCACCACCCTAACGGGATAATCAGCCCGGCTTCTTCCGCCATGGGCACAAACTCAGAGGGGAGAATCAAACCTCGTTCAGGATGATGCCAACGGACTAAAGCCTCTAGCCCTACCAGGGCTTGGCTCTCTAAAGAAACAATGGGCTGATAAAAAAGCTGAAACTCTTGCCGTTCAATGGCTCGTCGCAGATCATTTTCTAACTGGGATAAGGCTAGAACTTGAGAGCGCATGCTGCTGCTAAAAATCTCGTACCGACTCTTGCCTAGGTTTTTGGCCCGGTACATCGCCGTATCTGCGTCTCTTAGCAGTTCCTCTGGATGTTGATACTCCGTATCACTCAGAGCAATCCCAATGCTGGTGCCGGTGAAAATTTCGTGCCCTTCAATCACAAATCCTAACTTGAGCTGTTGCTGAATTCGCTTAGCGGTCAAGACAACATGCTCTCGATTTTGGATGGTGTTCAGCAAAATGACGAATTCATCGCCACCCAGGCGAGCCACGGTGTCTTCTTCTCGTAGACAAGTTTGTAACCGCTTACTCACCTCAATCAGTAGGCGGTCGCCAATCATATGCCCCAAACTATCGTTAATGATTTTAAAGCGGTCCAGATCCAAAAATAAAATGGCAAACTGTTCCTGGGGATGCCGATGATATTGTTTGAGTGCCTGGGCCAGACGATCCATAAATAGGATTCGATTGGGCAAATGGGTGAGCGCGTCATGCAGGGCATCATGGACCAACTGCTCTCTCGCCAAATAATATTCCGTAATATCGGTCTGGGACCCTGCAATCCGGTAAGGCTGATGGTCTGGATCGCGGAGAGCCATTCCCCGACTCCGAAACCAACGATACTCACCGTTTTTATGCTGCAAGCGAAACTCACTCTGAAAGTGAGCGGTTTCATTGTTCAGGTGGAGGGATAATTCTTGCTTGAGACGATCGCGATCCTCAGGATGAATCCGATCTAACCATTCTTCACAGTGGTCGCTAATCTCATCATCTTCATAGCCAATCATGGATTTCCAACGGGGGGAATAGTACACCTGATTGGACCGTAAATGCCAATCCCAAAGCCCATCGTTAGCGCCTCTGGCTGCGGCTGCATATCGTTCTTCACTTTCTCTCAGGATTTCTTCCGCTCGTTTGCGTTGGGTAATGTCCACTAAGTAACTGCGAATAACCTGGCTTTCGGGCATACAGTGAATGGATTGTTCAAAGACGCGATCGCAAACATGGACTTCCCGAATAAAGTACTGATTGTGAGCTTGTTTGATTTCCGTCAGAAACCCTTGGAGAAGTGGATGGTGGTTGGACTCCAAAATATCTGGAAACTGAGCGACCGCAGCTGGATTGATATAGGTAATACTGCCACTAAAGTCTGTTTCAATAATGGGATGAGGCATTAACTCAGGAAAAGAAGACAGCCGCACCAGCGCCGCTTCTCCTAAATTACGTAACTCTGTATCAGAGGGGATCAGGGGCCGGGTGGCTGGCGTAGAGGTGATCGAGGACGCTGAGGCATGAGCCACCAACAGCTCATCCCCCTCGTAGTCCTCTGTAGTCCCTGTGACCAGGTGATAGGTGGCCTCAATATCTTCACCAAAGGCAATCACTTCCTGGTCCTTTAGATCATGGGAAAATCGGCGTTTACCATTGATCCAAAGACCATTGCGGCTGCGCCTACCCTGAATATTGCCGTCAATAATCCGAAAAAAGTGGTTGCCCGTTTTAGGTTCATGGATACGAAGGAGCAGCGCATGCTGGCGGGATACAGTGCCCGCATTGAGCACGATCGAATTGGCAGGATGACGACCCACCGAATAGGTTGCTGCTTCTAAAACGATGGTCTGTTGATGATCTCCTTCCTTGACGACCAGCAAATGATGAGCCCGATTTTTTCGCTTGACCGACGGATCTTGGCTAGATTGTCTCACCTCTGGAGAATGGCTTGAAGTCTCTTGCAGCGTGGGAGAAGTAATGTCTCCTGGCATCACATCTATTCCAGTGGGGGTTGAGTCTTGCACAAGATTTTGGCCGTTATCAATAGCAGTGAATAAACAAAAAAGCAGTGAATAGACAAAAATTTATGGCAGGAGAAAGGCGATCTTGAGTCACTTTACCCTTATACGGAACTTGGCGAGGGACGGCCATTCCTAGCGTCTGCTATATCCATCTGCCTCTAATGAACGTTAGACAGAGCGTAAGGACCTTGCCGCCTAATCAACGACAGAGCTATCTCCTCTTGATGGATGAGCGTTGAACAATGGGGCATCTAAGCAAGCCTGAGAACGTGATTGGTCGAAATTACTCCCAGTCTATAGCAACGATTCTAACGCCATTATTTTTGAAGTGATGAATAATCCCACACCGGGGCTGTGCTCATACGGATCATTCCCAGATTGACCCCAAAAATTAAACATTTTTCTGAACTAAGGAAAAATAGTTGAGTGATTTTGGAACGCTGAAGGAGTTTCCCTTAAAGTTGTGAAATAACGCTGTCTAAATATCAGAATTTAGCGTTCTGAATGTCCCCTTGGTCGTATAGCCTCGGCATACCCAATCGTACGATTCAACCATGAGCGAGCGACCTGTGCAGTTTCAGCTAAATGCGAGTTTTGAGCGCCTGTTTTAGACCCATTGCTCTATACTTTGGCTCACTTCCCCCCCTACAATGAGGGTCCACCCTGCGCCGCGATTCTGATTATGACGACTAAACTTAAGCCAGACTGGGCTGGAGAAGACTGGCTGTCGAAATTAGTCAATCTCCTGATCCAAACAAAGCCAATTTACGCTGTGATGAAGCAGCAAGCTAGACAGGTATTAATTAAAACAGCCGAGAAAAACGGCGTTCCCTGGCGCCAGGCTTACAAAATTCTAGAGTCCTCCAATGTCAAGGACCATTTGGATCCCATGACCGATCCGAATCTCATCTATCCCAGTTACTATCAAGTTCCTTTTCACGCCTATGAGCAGGGGAATTTGTGCTGGCCGGCGGCCTTTGAGGCTGAATCCGCGACCTATGCGATGGCTTTAAGAGTTTGGCCACAGGACGACCTTACTTGGGATACTGCTCAGCAGCGGTTGCGTGCCAGCTTCCATCAAGTCCTGGCTGATAATGGTCCTTCGGTTGTCACAGATGTTCTAGATATGGGGTGTTCGGTGGGAATTTCCACCTTTACCCTTCATCGTTACTATCAGTCCATCCAACCGGTCTCCGTGCACACCACCGGGTTAGATCTGTCTCCCTATATGTTGTCAGTCGCTCGGGAACGAGACGTTAACCGAGAGATTAACTGGCTTCATGCCAAAGCAGAGGATACGGGGTTGGCGGATCAGTCGTTTGATTTAATTACCCTCCAATTCGTGATTCACGAACTCCCTCGGCAGATTACCCAAGACATTTTTGCAGAGTCTTTTCGGCTTCTGCGGCCTGGAGGATGTATTGCCTTGGTCGACAATAACCCCAAGTCACCGGTGATCCAAAATCTGCCCCCCGCTCTATTTACGCTAATGAAGAGCACTGAACCTTGGAGTGACGATTACTATACCTTTGATGTGGAATCTGCTCTAGTGACCGCTGGTTTTAAGCATCAAACCACCACCGCCAGCGATCCACGTCATCGCACGATTGTGGGAACTAAGCCCATTTGCGTGATAGGAGAAGAGCCCACTTAATCCCGAATCCAATGGGTCACCCCTCCGGCTTGATCGACAAGGGTGATGCCTTGGGCTTTGAGCTGATCGCGAAGGCGATCGCTTTCTGCGTAATTTTTGGCTTGGCGGGCGGCTTGCCGTTCTGCAATCAAGGCTTCAATGGCTGAATCACTCAGACCATCCCCGTTGTTAGCGTTCTCTGGGTTAGCATTCTCTGGCTGGGCTTCTAGGCCGAGCACCTGGGCCAGACAGACTAGGGTTTGCCATTGGCTTTGCAGACGGTCGCTAGCCGCAGGAGGCTCTCCTTGATGATTGAGGATATTGCCTGCTTTCCGTAGGTCCTTGGCCAATTCAAAGAGAACCACTAATCCGCCGGGGGAGTTAAAATCATCATCCATCGACGCTTGGAAGCGCTGCACGGCATCACTGGTGTCGGCAATCCGCATATTGGCTGGATTGCCAAAATCGGGGTTGTCACGATCGGACCATTGCAGTTGAACGCCATAGCTGTATCCAAACAGCAGTCCCTCTTTCAAGGTTTGCCAACTTTGCTGAGCCGCTGCGATCGCATCATCCGTAAAATCAATCGGCTTGCGATACTGAGCTTGGAGGACAAACAATCGTAGCGCCATCGGCTCCAGGGTGGCTCCCGCCAAGATAGGTAAAGGCGTGTCTAGCAACTGGCGAATCGTTGTGAAATTGCCTAAGGACTTCGACATCTTTTCACCGCCCACATTCACAAACCCGTTATGCATCCAATAGCGGGCCAGTTGGGAGGTTGATACCGCTTCAGATTGGGCAATCTCATTTTCATGGTGGGGAAATACCAAATCGGACCCACCCATATGAATATCAATCTCTGCGCCTAAACATTGATTGACCATGGCCGAACATTCAATATGCCACCCAGGGCGTCCTGCTCCCCAGGGAGACTCCCAACTGGGTTCACCGGGTTTCGCTGCTTTCCACAGGGCAAAATCGAGGGGATGTTGTTTTTTCTGGTCTGCATCCTTCACGCGACCACTGGCACCCGCCTCCATTTGATCGAGCCGTCGTCCAGAAAGGGTCCCATAGGTTGGAAAGCGCTCTACCGCATAATACACATCACCATTGACCGCATAGGCAAATCCCTTAGCCTCTAAGGTCTGGATCAAAGCAATAATCGCTGGCATAGCCTCCGTGGCCCTTGGATAGGCATCCGCTGCCAGGATATTGAGTCGGGCCATATCTGCTTCATAGGCCTGAATAAAAGTTTGCGTCACTGCTTGCCAATCTTGACCGGTTTGAGCCGCCCGGTTCAGGATCTTGTCATCAATATCCGTGTAATTTTGCACATACTGAACGTCATATCCTCGCCATTGCAGATAGCGCCGCACCATATCCCAAACGATGTAAGACCGAGCATGACCTAAATGACAATAGTCATACACCGTCACGCCACAGCAATACATTTTGACTTGGCCGGGCATAACCGTTTCTAAGGCGGTCTTCGTACGAGTGAGGGTGTTATACAGTTTAAGGGACATTAACAGAACGTAAGAATTGCTTAAGGTCAGTGAAACACAACTACAGAGGAAACTATTCCCTAGTCTTTTAAATAGCCTAACGCTCAAAATCGTTAGTATTATTTTGGATTTGCACAATCTGAAACTTAAAGGGTATAGACTATAATCGCCTCAATCGAAATGATGAATTCATGATTGCAGTCTATCCAGGCAGTTTCGACCCCATTACCTTAGGGCATCTCGACATTATTGAGCGAGGATGCAAGCTCTTTGAAAAAGTGGTTGTTGCTGTGGCTCGCAATCCCAATAAAGCGCCCTTGTTTACGGTTCAGCGGCGTTTAGAACAAATTCAAACCTGCTCTCAGCATCTCGTCAATTTAGAGCTTGACACGTTTGATACACTAACAGTGACTTATGCTCAAAAGCGCAAAGCGCAAGTATTGTTGCGAGGTTTACGGGTTCTCTCCGATTTTGAGTATGAGCTACAAATGGCTCATACCAATCACAGCTTATCTCCCCAAATTGAAACCGTGTTTCTGGCCACATCCAATGAATATAGCTTCCTAAGCAGTAGCTTAGTCAAAGAAATTGCTAAATTTGGTGGTTCAGTTGCTCACCTTGTTCCTAAGAATGTTGCCATTGAGTTAGAAGAATGCTTCACCAAGACTCCGCCTTTAGTGTCGATACCCACCCCAATAGTTCCGACTACCCCCACGGATTAGCCGCTCATCAATCCCAAGGGTTAGAACTGCAGCAACAACTGCAACGGTTGGAAGAAATTATTGTTCTGGATGGCTTGAAAATGCCGCTGACCCGCCGTACGGTCGTGGATGAAGAGCAACTGTTATCGCAGTTATTGGCCGTTGAGAGGAGTATTCCCGATACCATTCGCTCCGCTGAATCTATTTTGCAGAACAAAGAAGACATTATCAGTCGTGCGAATCAATATGCAGAAGAGTTAATTCAATCCGCTGAACAACGTGCTGCTCAAATTGCGGACGAACTCACCATCATTCAACAGGCAGAAATGGAAGCCCAGCATTTGCGCAAGCAAGTACAGAGCGAGATTGAATCCATGCGCCAACGTAATATTTCAGAAGTAGAACGGGCAAGACGGCAAACCCAGCAAGAAATCGAAGCTATGCGTCAAGCGGCCCAAGCTGAATGTGAACAGATTCAACAGGACGCGGATCGCTATGCTGAGCAGGTGCTGGTGGAGCTAGAAGATCGGCTTGGTCATATGATCAGAGTTGTAAAAAATGGCCGCTCTCATTTGCAAAATGCCAATGGATAGAGGCAAAAATTGCGTATATTGATAAATATAGGTGTTGAATTGCAATGTCAACTTGAGCGACCATGACCGAGCCCATTCCAGCGATTACGTTACCGCCCTCTGACAGCCCTGATCAAGAAGCTGAGTGGTTGCAAAATGAGCTGCATGAATGGCTAGACCAAGAGTTTTTACCGGAGTTGGTTAACCAAAAAATTGCCCAGCGCGCTGCTAGCGTCTACCTCCGGCAGCGTATAGAAGGGGAGAATGATTTGGGCTCTTTGCTGATTGCGATTTTAACGGAGATGCAAAGCTTTGATTTTTCTAAAAGCTTTTACAGTGAATTCGCCGTTGCCAATGCCGTCAGCGATTTACTCCTCAATAGCCTGGGTATTGATACCTGCTGTGGCCAATCCTAGCTAATTCTCTTCTGACCGGATCGAAACCAGAGGATCAGAAGCTAAATTTTGCAGCGCAGCGTAAAGGAGTAGTCGCCACCGGGCTCTAATCGATAATCCTGCTGTTCTAGAAATCGCCCTAAAGGTTCTTTAATCAAAGCTCGGCCTAAGGACGGAGAAACCTTTAATTCGCCTTGGCGAAAACACCATTGGAACTGCCAGATGTAATCGCTGGCGGCCACTTCACCTTCGATCTGTCCCTGTTGCCAGGACTGATGGGTAATGCGGACATGGGCAGTGGTTCGAGGAAGGGCACACACAAGTCAGAGTGGTTCGGTCTGGGGTTAAAGTTCAAGACTATTATCAATAAGTCTGGTGTGGCTGTCTACTGCGATACAGGGAAGCCGAACCTCAAACCGTACCCTTTGGCTTCAACGGGTTTTCTATACTGAAGAAAGGGTGTTGAGCAGAAAACCATCCCTGCTGCATTGGTTGGCAGCTACTGTTATGAGGTAGGTCATGCCCCTAAATTCCAAGATAATGACCGCTGTGGAGCAACTCAGCTACAGAGTGACCGTTGGCGATGTTGCCACTCAGGCGGGTCTCGATATTCAGCAAACGGAGCGGGGGTTGCTGGCCCTAGCGTCTGAAGTTTCTGGTAATCTCCAAGTTTCTGAAACCGGAGATATTGCCTATTTATTCCCCAGAAACTTTCGCTCAGTCCTCCGCAATAAATATTGGCGTCTGCGTCTCCAGGCTCTATGGGCCAAGATTTGGCCTGCTATTTTCTACTTGATTCGAATCTCCTTCGGGATTTTTTTGTTGGTGTCAATTGTGCTGATCTTTGTTGCGATCGCAATCATCTTGATCGCCATGAACAGCCAAGACGATCGCTCCAGTAATCGCCGTTCTGGCAGTTTTATCCCCCGCTTCTGGATCACCCCCGACTTATTCTGGTTTTTCAATCCCAATCCTCGCTATCACCGGCAGCATGCCCGTGGGCGGCAGCCTAAAGACCCCGATCAGATGAACGTCTTGGAAGCCATCTTTTCGTTCCTATTTGGGGATGGCAATCCCAACGCCAACTTAGAAGATCGTCGTTGGCAAGCAATCGGGTCCGTGATCCGCAACAACGGAGGTGCGGTCACTGGAGAGCAGCTGGCTCCCTATCTTGAGGTATCTGACCATCAGCGAGACAGCGAAGACTATGTGATTCCGGTGTTGACCCATTTCGACGGTCGCCCCGAAGTCAGTCCCCAAGGCGAAATTATTTATCATTTCCCGACACTGCAAAGCACAGCTAAGGCTCATCAACAGCAGTCTCGTTCCACCTACCTACAAGAGTATCCTTGGAAATTCAGCCAAGCGGATTCAGGACAGATCCTCTTAGCCATTGGCTTGGGAGGCTTAAACTTAGTCGGAGCAGCAGTGTTATGGTCGTTGTTACGGGATGGTAGTGTTGCGATTCAACTCGGTGGCCTAGTGGGATTTGTCTATTCTATCTTTGGCGTCTTAGTGGCTTATGGCATCGGTTTCTTAGGTATTCCCCTCCTTCGCTACTTTTGGATTCAAGGGCGAAATCGCAAAATTGAAGCTCGCAATCAACAGCGCCAAGCCTGTACGGTTGCCCTGTCTCAGCTAAATCCGACGCTGCAACAAAAAATTCGCTATGCCCAGACCTTTTCAGCACAGTCGGTGATCTCCTCCGAGAACCTGGCCTACACCACTGAAAAGGATTTGCTAGAGCAGGAATATGAACGCTCAGATACGATTGATGCCGAGTGGCAACGACGGCTGAATGCCAATGAGTGATTCCAAATCAGCGCTTACAAATAAGCGAGTGGCTCAACGGGGTTGCCCTGTTGTCTGACTTCAAAGTGCAAATGGGGACCCGTAGACAGACCGGTTGAACCGACAGCTGCAATGGTTTGACCTCTTTGCACCCCTTGCCCCACCGTCACATAGAGTTCACTACAGTGGCCATAGAGCGTGGTTAAACCATTGCCATGATCGATAATAACGGCGTTGCCATAGCCGCCGTACCATTCAGCTACAATCACACTGCCACTATCCGCTGCAAAAATGGGCGCCCCCGAAGGAGCGCCAAAATCTGTCCCAGCGTGAAATCGGCCTCTACCAAAAATGGGATGAGTTCGATAACCAAAATTACTGGTAATGGGTCCGTTGACGGGCTGAACCATTTGTCCAGTGCCTAATACCCGCTGATAACCAGGGGTGTTGGAACGCAAGGCCACTTGTTGCTCAGCGAGTCGCTGAGCAATCAAGGTCGAGATATTATTTGAATCCTGAGTTAACTGCTGTTCTGCGGCTTCTAGGGCACGCCGATCGGTCGTGAGTCGCTTCACCAATTGATTTTGCACAGAGGCTTGCTCCGTGTAGTTAGCCTTTTGGTATTGCAGTTGTTCCGATAACAGGGCAATCTGATTTTTCTGAATTTCCGCTAATAGCTTCTGATCATTAATTTTTTCTTTTTCAGTTTTAAGGGCCAGTAACGACGTGCGATCGGCCTTATAAACCAGCTGTAGTTGATATCGGCGTTCCAACAGCTCTTCTATCGATTCACTTTGCAATAAGGCAATCCAGGTGCTGGATTCTCGCTGCCGCTGCAAAACTCGAAGACGGGCAACGGTATTGCCTTGCTTCTCTTGGTAAGCGGTTTCAGCGACTTTCAGATCCGCCTCAATTTTCTGCAGCGTTTCGTTCGCCTGCTTGAGTTTAGCTTCGTTGTCCTTAATTTGACCTTCCGTAAACTGAATATTACGTTCTAGTCCCCCTAGGCGTTTCTTAGCTGCACCCTCAAGATTTTCTATCTGCTGCCGCTGCTGTTTGACCTTAGATCGCTGCTGTTCAACTTGTATGCGACGCTGTTGCAGATCATCTAGGTTAGATTGTTGAGCGAGGGTAGGGTGTCCCCTCCCAATCAAGAGAAAGGCCGCTAAACCCATTCCACCAATCACCCCTCCTATGCGGGTGATGATCCGCAAAGCGGATGCTCTTCGCTGTCTGAAGCCAAAAGAGAGAAGGGATCGCCAAGACATCAGTGTTTGAAGAATGCGTTTTAGCAAAATCGCTCAGATTTTAAATGCAACATAGGCACTATATTAGACCTCTTGCATAAATATCTATTGGAGGGTAAACACGCTAAGCCCATGTCCAAGCGCCTAGCGACGCACTCTGAACATGAGCTGAGGTTTAATGGATTGAAGCGTTTCGCAACTGCGTCGGGGGCGCCACCCACTTACCAACTCGACTTGGTGACACCGGGTAACAGCCCTTCATGAGCCATTTCTCGCAAAACATGCCGGGATAGACCAAAATCTCGGTAATAGCCCCTAGACCGCCCTGTGACCCAACAACGATTGCGCAATCGGGTAGGGGCGCTATTGCGAGGGAGACGCTGGAGTTGACGGTGCAAATCCATCCGTTCTTGCTGTGAAGAAGCTTGAGAAATTTGTTCAAGTAGCGCTTGGCGCTTGTGAGCGTATTTAGCGACCAATCGCTGTCGCTTTTTTTCTCGCTCAACCATGCCTTTTTTAGCCATGAAGTTGTGGGATATCCAATCAAAAATTTAAACAGTATTTTCTATCTTAGCGAATCTTGTCCATTTTTCCGCAAAGAGTGCCATTACTCCATTACTTTTTGGAAGCACGGGCTGGGATGACCTTACCCGCAGAGGGGCAAAGATCGGCCAATGTACAGCGATCGCATAGGGGTTTCCGAGCGCTGCAAACGGCACGACCATGATAAATCAGCCGAATCGACCAATTCTCCCAATCCTCTTGGGGAATCAGCTGCATCAAATCTCGCTCGATTTTGACTGGATCCTGATGGCGGGTGAGTCCCAAACGGTTACTTAATCGTTTGACATGGGTATCAACGGTCACCCCCATATTGATGCCATAACCGTGAGCAAGCACCACATTTGCCGTTTTACGAGCAACGCCCGGTAATGTTAGCAATAAATCCATTTGGTCTGGGACCTGGCCCTCAAAATCCTGGACAATCTTTTGGCAAGCGCCTTGGATATGCTTGGCTTTATTGCGATAGAACCCTGTTGATCGAATCAGTTCCTCCAGATCTTGGCGATCAGCCACCGCTAATGCGGGCGCGTCTGGGAAGGTTGCAAATAGCGCAGGGGTCACCTGATTGACACGTTCATCCGTACATTGGGCGGACAAGATCGTGGCAACTAGCAGTTGAACGGGCGTGTCATAGGTCAAACTGCAAGTGGCATCAGGATAAAGGTTTTTTAAGCGGGCTAATAAGTCTAAGGCTTTTAATTGGTTTGCAGAACGGCGAGGCATATCTCCTCTTAAGTCATAAGTTTGGCTGTATCCAGCACAATCATAAAGACCCCAAGCCCCAGCAGTAAAAACAGCCCAACCTGCATAACACCCTCTTGAATATTGTTGGGTAATGGCTTACCTCGGAGGCCTTCTAGGAGTAAAAAGGCCAGTTGGCCTCCATCTAGGGCGGGCAGCGGCAGGATATTAATAAAGGCCAAATTGACGCTGATAACCGCTGCAAATTGAAAGAGGCTGGTCATATCGGTGCGAGCCATATCGGCACCAATAGCAACAATACCCACTGGACCTGCCACCTGACTGGCTGACTCTCGAAAGTTGCCCACTAGCTGGCCCAGAGTATGGGCCATTAACCCCACGATTTTCTGAAACTCTTGCGCTGCGGCTGAAAACAATTCACCTAGGTGCTGAATGGGGCGGCGGATCAGTCGACCATTAGGAGCAAGCTGTACACCAATGCGAGCCATCCCATCTTCTGCTCGCTCGGGAATGATATTGATATCTAGCTCTTGCTCTTGGCGTTTGATATGGAATTGGAGGGGTTGACCATCATTCGCTTGGATGGCTTGCATTAACGTGTCACGAGCCGCTTCTGCTTGCCCTAAGGGCTGATTGTTGACCGCAAGGACAATATCTCTGGCCTGAACACCGGCTTCAGCGGCGACCGAGCTGACGTCGGTTGCGACCTGAGCAATCAATACACCGGGCTGGTACTGAACGCCACCGGGAACACCCACAATGCCGACTTCTGTTACGAGCAATAAGTAGGCAAAGATCAGGTTGGCAATCACGCCTGCACTCATCACAATGGCCCGATCTAAGATGGGGCGATTGCGCATAAGATCTGGATCGGTGAGGGGGATTGCACTCTCTGGATCTTCGTCGGGGAAACCGACATATCCTCCTAGAGGAATGCTGCGCAGCGCATATTCGGTCTGTTCACCCTGATATTTCCATAGGATGGGGCCGAAACCGATCGAAAAGCGATTGACATGGATTCCCTGAAGTCTGGCAGCTAGGAAATGACCTAGCTCATGAACTGCGATTAGCATCCCTAAAATGCCAATCATTACAAGAATTCCAGCTAAGGCAGGCATGAATGCACCTAAATATCACGGCACTAATCCAATCATAGGGGATTAGGTTTAATTATCTTAACGTCTTTAATGAGTATCCTGTGACGGAGTGTGCTTTTTCTCTGGAGTCATTGGATAGAGTGGAATTCCTCGCTAAGATTCAAGACAGCGAGGCGGGGTTATTTCTCTAAATCCGTTCGGTTTTACGGCTGGGAGAGTGTGGGCAAAACCGTTATGGTCGAGTGAGTGGACTGGAGGTAATAACAGGTGTGAATAGGTGGGTCTTCCCAACAGTCAGTGAAGCCTTGATTGGCAGTGAACCAGCGTTGGATGGATTGCCTGCCCTTCCTGCGAACGAAGGTGAACAAGAATGGCATGCTGCCATTGCCACAATGCTGTCCATGCTGATTGCGTCCGATTCCTTGGCACAGCAGGCCTCTCATCTGCCTAATCTAGACCCTGATCAAGGCCTGATTCTGACGGGACCTATGCCGCTCCTCAGTGGGTTGTTGACCCCGTTCCATGCCTGGGCCTTTACACCGGCTAAAATTGCGTCTCTACAGTTACCCCCCTGTGAGCCACCGAGTCCGGCAGCGTGGGTTAGTTCAACCGCCACCATTCCCTTATTGCCAGCCGATCCGTTAGCCGCGGAGCGCTTCTGTTTAGTGCAGACACGCTCCTTTAGCTGGATTGCTGTTCTCCGATATTTACCGGAACAAGAGGGGCAGTGCCAGTTCTCTTTTGTTCCAGAAACCGTTCAGCAGGTGTTACTGAGTTTGCGATCGCGCATCCAACTCACTCGCCCCCATCAGCTAGAGGCCTTTGATGCCCTGCTTCAGCAGTGGCCAGCCGTTGAGCCTCATTATCAGATCCCACTGCACTTTAGCCGCCAACTCCTCCACAATTATCGGCACATCTCCATGACGCCGCCAGCAAACGGCAAGCGTTCACCTAGCCTGATCGATATCAGTCAGGCTGAGCTGCAGCCACCTAACTCCTCCGGGGGAACAGAAGATCCGCCCCAACCCCTCAAACGGAAACACGATATCGATTTGCTCAAAGCGCTGGCTCACGAAGTTCGTACGCCGCTCACCACCATTCAAACCTTTACCCAACTCCTTTTAAAACGCTCGGATTTACCCGCAGAAGTGCTCAAGCGCTTGGAGACCATTCGCCGAGAATGCCATGACCAGATTGAGCGCTTTAGCTTAATCTTCAGAGCAATGGAATTAGCGAATGCTGAAACAGTGCCCACGGCATTGCAATTAACCTCTATCTCGGTCCAGGAGGTCTTGCAGACGAATATTGCCCGGTGGCAGAAACAGGCGGATCGACGCAATCTTTCTTTTGAGGTAGAGGTGCCTGAGCAACTGCCCGCTATTGCCATTAGTGATCCCACAATGCTGGAGCAGGTGTTAACGGGATTAATTGAGCAGCTTAGCCATCGATTGCCCATGGGCAGCCAAATGCAGCTCCAGATTTCCCTGGCTGGCGATCAACTGAAATTGGAACTGAGATCGCATCAGACGGTCCCCCAAAAGCAGTCCGCAGCAGCTACACCGATGCTGAAAGCGATCGGTGATCTGTTAATGTTGCAACCGGAAACGGGCGGTCTGAGTTTGAGCTTACCCGTCACCAAGCAACTCTTTGAGATTTTGGGGGGGAAACTGACCGTTCGCCAACACCCCCAACAAGGTGAAGTCTTGACAATCTTTCTACCCTTAGGGACAGAGAGTACTGCATACTAAAGATGTCTCCAGGTCTTGTTTTCCTGATTCCAGCAGGTTATGACATCAGTGCTTGGAGTCGGTTGTATTTGACGTTGATCATGACTGTCGAGCACTCTGTTCCTCTCCTAGCTAACCTAGAGGCAATTCCCTATCTCGATCCTCAAGGGATGTTGCCCCAGCAGTTTGAAGGCAAAATCGGAGTTTATGCCATTTTTGCCGACGATCAAGCCTTGCAATATGTTGGGTATTCCCGCGATATCTATCTCAGTCTGAAACAACATTTGGTTCGTCAACCCCAATTATGTTACTGGCTCAAGGTCCAAACCATTGAGCGACCGAATCGAACCCAGTTAGAAAATATTCGGAGCGCCTGGATCCAGGAAAACGGTGCGCCAGTCCCAGGTAATCAGACTGAGCAACCGAAATGGGAGCAGGCCATTGATGTTAAAGCGGCGATGACTGCAGAAGAACTCGCTCAGCACCAAGACCCCCAGTTAGATGAGCGGAGCCAACTCAAGGCGTTAAAAAATGCAGCCCGTCGTTTAGAAGCTGAAATTCTAGAGGTTTTGAGTCAGCGGGGATTACAAGAATCCCTTCGCTTCAATCCAAAATTAAAAGAGACGGGTTTCCTAGACTTGAAATAGTCAGGACAGACCTCATGATTGCCTCATCGACGATCGGGCAGTGCCGTTATCCAGTCACAAAGGGTATGACCCTCTGTGACAGCAGCGAACCTCACCTAAATGCTGAATAGTCCCTATGCCTAGCGAAGAGCAAATTAGTTTATTTGATTGGCACGAACCCACCGTTGCAAATGTCACCGTTGAGCCAGAACAGATCTCAACCGACCCTCAAGTTCCTATCCCGTCTGGCTTTTATGAGACTCTAGACCAACTGACTGACCACTGCCATCAATGTCAACGATGCGATTTGGCCCTTAGCCGCACCCATGTTGTGGTCAGCCGTGGCAATCCTCAAGCGCCCCTTTTAATCATTGGTGAAGGTCCCGGTCAGCAAGAGGACGCAACGGGTTTACCCTTTGTGGGCAAAGCAGGGCAACTGCTTGATAAAATCCTGGCCTCTGTAAAGCTGGATTCTCAGCAAGATGTCTATATTTGCAATATTGTAAAGTGCCGTCCTCCCGGTAATCGCACCCCCACCCCCGAGGAATCAGCTGCGTGTAAGCCTTATCTACTGGAGCAAATTCGCCTCGTCAATCCTAAAATCATCCTGCTCACAGGTGCCACAGCGGTTCGAGGTGTAACGGGAGATAAACGCGGAATCACGAAAATTAGAGGGCAGTGGCTAACCTGGGAAAATTACCTTTGTATGCCCATCTTGCACCCAGCATACCTCTTGAGAAATCCATCCCCTGAGCCAGGCAAACCCAAGTGGCTGATGTGGCAAGATATTCAGGCCGTCCGCGCTAAGCTAGACGAGCTATTGGACTCACCTTTAAGCTTTGAGCGCTAGCTACCTTGTCCCATCGCCATAAAGATTTGCTTTAGTTCTTGCAACGCTCCTTGTGGGGAGTCTCCGGATTGACCGTCTGTCGAAGACAGTTGACCTTTGAGCACACTTAACGTGTCTTGCATCGGCTGTAATAGACTTTCTGAAGTTTTGATCTTGCCCCATAATTCAGCGAGAACCACTTTTTGTTGTTCTAATTCCTGCTCTTGCTGTTGGAGGTGCTGACGTTTATTGTCTTGCTCGGTGGAGGTGGCCGCTACCGTATCTCGAGTGACTTGTAAGGATGTTCGCAAGTCATTGATGTCGCGGTTTAACTGTTCTAGGGCCTGCTGTTGTTTTTGCTGCTCAGCTTGCGCTAATTTAAGCATTGGCGCTAGATCCAAGGCTGCTGTGTGATGAAATTTATTCTCTTGCGATCGCTTGCGTTGATACAGAATATCTTGATGAAAATAGAGAACCGCCTCTCGCTCTTTCAGGGTTTTTCGCTGTCCTTCCAGGGTTTCATCTAACAAGCGAAAATGCTGGCGTTCATCCTCCAACTCACCCGTCATACTGAGTTGGTCATACTCACTTGCATTTTGAATCTTGGCTTCCAACTCTCCAATCGCTTCAAGTTGGTATTTCAGCTCTTCTTCTTGATCATTGACAAAACTCGACAGCTTAGCCAGCTCTGTATTCAGCTTGTCGACGGTGGCTTCCAACTCTTCCAGGGGCATGTCTCGTAAGGTCTGGACATCAGTTGGGTTCCCGTCCCCTCCCTGCATTTGACTTAGATTTTGACAGAGCGCCGTTTGCGTTTGGTGCTGTTCACGTAACCAATGTTGTTGATCCGTTTTTAGAGCTAAAGTTTGCTCTTGGACCTCAAGCTCAAGCTTCGTTTGGACTAAGGAGTCTTGGGTTTGCTGCCATACTTGCCAAGCCGTTTGCAGATCGGATTGTTGTTGATCAAGCGTGGCTTGTTGCTGTTGAGCTTGAGCACGATCCTGCTCTAAGGTTTGCCAAGATTCACTGAGCTGATGGTGTTGCTGCTCAATATGGCTCAAATCAGCTTCACCACCACCAAAGGCATGATCCAGCTGATTCAACAATTGTTCAATCTGATGGACTTGTTCATCAGATAATCCCACGTCCTGATCGCGCTGGGCATTTTGTAATCGTCCCCAGCCTTCTTCCAACTGCTGGCGATCTTGCTCCATTTGTTCTTTGAGCTGGAGAATTTGGGCTCGCGTTGCTTCAAACTCTTGTCGTTGCTGCTCAATTTTCTGAGATTCAGCTTCCCACTCTTGTATCTCCTCGGCTCGGGTTTCCATATCCACTTCACGCCGAGTGAGTTCTTGGCTTTGATAGATCAGGGATTGTTTCCAACCTTCAATTTCTTCTTCTTGAGTCCGGAACTTCTCTCGCATCCGAGAAAAACTCTTTAAAATACCGACAAGCTGCCGAGTGGCATCTTGAATGCTCTTGAGCTGCTGGTTCCCATCCATCTCGACTAAAACCAGAACACCAGCATTATAGTCATTGGCAGCGTCTGCCTGGAGCAGTTCCTCTCCAGAAATAGGGCTCCAATTATGCTCAGATTGTTTTTGGGCTAAGAGCTTTAGTTCTGTCTTGGCACCCATAAAGCCATTTTTCTTGTGCACTTCGGCAAGATACAGCACACCCATCACCCTCTTTTTCTAATTGCATCCGAGCTTGGTCTATCCAACGTTCATTCTTTTGGATTGGCCATTCATTAAACTTCAATCAATAACCGTCGACAACCCCTTTCCATAAAAGCTTAGCCTTTATTTCAATGAGATAGTCAATGGTTAAGCGCTTCCTTCCATCAAGATTAGCTAAATTCAAGCATTTAGCCAATACTTCAAGGACAGTACACACTCAATAACAACAAGGGGAAATAGAACTTCCCAAACCAATAGTTCCCAAAAGACCGCCCATTTTTTGCATATCCTCTGCAAAGCCGAGTTGCTGTTATTTCCCGCTTCTCTAGAATAAAACAATCAACAAATTGACAAATTGTCTGTTGAGGGAGGGTACCCTAAGTTCGCAGGGGATGAAACCCATCATGGCTTCATGCTTGAATGTCCTGGTGTGAGCCAGCCCGCACAGCGAATAGCCTCGGAATTCTGTCAATAACAACAGATCAACCTTTTATTCGCCTCAGTGTCTAATACTTTAAGTACGAGCAGCTCTAGTGAAGATCTCAGGTAGCAATAAATGCAAAAAGTTTTAGTGGTTGATGACAGTATTACACAGCGGCAACTGATGAGCAATGCTTTAGAAGATATCGGATTAACTGTACTGATTGCTACAGATGGGGTAGAAGCGCTGGAACAAATCCAATCAACACAACCTGATATTGTGGTCCTAGATATTGTCATGCCTCGTAAGAATGGTTATGAGGTTTGTCGCGAAATTAAGTCTAACCCAACAACGCAAAATGTACCAGTTGTAATTTGTTCCTCCAAAACAGAAGACTTTGATCGGTATTGGGGGATGAAACAAGGGGCAGATGCGTATCTGACCAAGCCGATACAACCACAAGAATTACTAGTCACCGTTAAGCAATTGCTAGAAGGTTAGGTCCTTATGGTCAGTCATCAAGATATCGTTGCAGGGCAAGAAGCGAGTCAACTATCCGGTTTACAAGAACTCCAAAATCCTGAAGGAGACCTATTCTTAAGGTTTTTCATTGAGTCAGGCCAAGAATTTGCCCTGCCTGCCCAAGGGATACGGGAAGTTCTGGCTTTAACACCCGATCAAATCACTTTAATCCCGAATGTGTCTCCCGTTCTGATGGGAGTCCTCAATTTAAGAGGACAAGTAGTTTGGGTAACGGATATCGGGCAGTTTTTAGGCCATACCAAACCTTTAGATACCGACTGTCAAGAAATATCTATCATTGCGATCGAGTCCCAAGAGATCACCGTTGGCTTAGCGGTCGATAAAGTAATGGGCATGGATTGGCTAGATGCGGACAAACTCAACCCCTCGCTGAGTGCTTCAGACAATATGGCGCCTTTCTTGAAAGGAGAATGGATCCTGAGTGAGGCCAATCAGTATCTGAGGTTGCTGGATCCAGAGGCAATTTTGAGGTCGGCGCGATGGGCAACTTAGTTCAGCAAGGCTCTATAGAGCATAGACAATCCTGGACAAATTTGGTTATATATCAGCACATAGACCCTTTTTTTGGTGTTTTTATGCTTTTAGGTCCTCTCAGATAGTTTTGATGACTTTCACCAAAAATTGTAAATTTATTCGCTTCAGTTAGCATTTCGACTCAATCAGTGGCAGGAGCAGGCAGATGTCATTAAGTACTCGATACACACAAGACTATCAACAAGCAGTGAGTGACTACATGAAAGGGCACTATGAAGATGCTGCTGCAACAACCGATCATTTAGTCAAAGAGTACCCAGACGATCCGAACCTGCGTTTACTACGGGGACATATCTATAGCTGTCTTCAACAGTATGATATTGCCAATCAACAGTATAAATCAGTACTAGAGTTGACTCATGATCCTGAATTACTGGATTGTGCTCGCAATAGTTTGGCAGATTCTACCCAGTATTTGGAAGCAGGTTATGGCTATGCTGAAAAAAAGTCCACCCATAATGGAGAAAGTTCTACTCTGACCATGACTCATGGTTCGGAGTTGCAATTGAATGAAGCCCATAATATTCAGGTTCCTGTTTCATCCCAGGTTAGTTCTGGTCACGAAAGTGCAGATGACTTGAATCCGTTTACCATAGACCCCAACCCTTTTGATGATTATGTATCCGCTCCACTGGTTGATGAGCCCATAAATAGTCAACCATTGGTCACGGATCGTTTCGCTGATGGAGAAGATGATACATTACTCATGCACAAGAACCACTCAACATCCGACTCAGAAAGCTCAGATACTCGGCCATCCGATATTTCTACAAACCTAGAAAGCGATGCTATTCAGAGTAACTTAACTGATACCAGCGGTTCAGAAGAACCCATCAGTCCCCCCAGCCCAGAGCCCAACTCGTGGGATGAACCCTTCGACCTTGCTGGGGAGCATACGATGCAATCTGCGGATCTCGATTTCTCAGATGCTGTAGATCAGACTGAGTTTCCCATGTCTGGCATTGACTTATCAGAAGAGTTATCTATGGATGGCTTGGATAGCGATGGCGAGATCGATGCTTTTGATCCAGCCACTGAATTTGATCTTGATCCAAGCCTACTGAACTTGACGGAAGATGAGCAGGATCTAATTGGAGATACAGGGCTGCTCAATGTTCCTGAAAATGCCCAAGCGGTGGGTATGGATGATCTAGATCAATCCTCCGATCTTTCCATGTCATCACAGTCAGGATTTTTAGGAGAGCAGGATGGTGGTGTTCTCTTCTCAGATGGTGGGGCTTCCACGCTGTCTAAAAAGTCTAGTGGTCCTTTGGCTCCCTTTACTAATGCTTCTTTGCAACAGAAGCAAATCATTATGTCAACAACCGCTGGTGTTGTTTCAGCCTTGGCGGTTGTAGGGGTAGGTCAGCTTAGCGCGCAGCCCTGGAATGCTAGGGGGGTCGGAGCGCTAGCTGCAGGGTTGGCAGGGGGCGTGACAACGCTTGTCTTAGGTCAGATCATGACCCGGCAAATCAAGTCTTCTACCAATGACTTGCAGACTCAGTTAACCGCTGTGGCACAAGGGGATTGGAGTGTCAGGGCAACTGAGTTTTCTAAGGATGAATTTGGCCAATTGGCTAATAGCTTTAACCAGATGACTCGCTTTATTGAGTCCACAACGACTGAAGTTCAGCGCAAGGCAGAAGAGCAAGAAAAGGCCAAAGAAGACCTACAACGACAAGTGATTCGTCTGCTTGATGACGTAGAAGGGGCGGCTCGAGGTGATCTCACGGTTCAAGCAGAAGTAACAGCTGATATCTTAGGCGCTGTTGCCGACTCTTTTAACCTCACCATTTATAACCTCCAAAAAATCGTTAAGCAGGTTAAAGTAGCGGCTCAGGAAGTGAATAAAGGAGCAGCTGAGAATGAGGAATTTGCCCGCGGCCTATCCTCCGATGCTCTACGGCAAGCCGAGGAACTAGCGGTTTCCCTTAACTCTGTTCAAATGATGACCACTTCTATTCAGCAAGTGGCTGAAAGTGCTCGATCTGCTGACCAGGTTGCTCAAAAGGCAACTGAGGCTGCGCTAAAAGGCGGAGAATCGGTAGAAAGCACGGTGGCGGGTATTCTCCAAATTCGAGAAACAGTGGCTGAAAGTACCCGTAAGGTGAAACGTCTGGCGGAGTCTTCTCAAGAAATTTCGAAGATTGTTGGTTTAATCTCCCAAATTGCGTCGAGAACTAACCTCCTAGCCCTGAATGCCAGTATTGAGGCCGCCCGTGCGGGTGAATCTGGACGGGGATTTGCAGTGGTTGCCGATGAAGTTCGTCAATTAGCCGATCGAGCTGCCAAGTCTTCCAAAGAAATTGAGCAAATTGTTTTGCAAATTCAAGGTGAAACCAGCTCAGTGATGATGGCTATGGAAGAAGGAACCCAGCAGGTGATTGAAGGAACGCAACGGGCCGAGCAAGCCAAACGCTCCTTGGACGACATTATTCAAGTCTCTTCGCAAATCAATCAGTTAGTGGGTTCGATTACGAAGGCAACAGCTGAACAGACAGAGACCTCTCGCTATGTATCTCAAGTGATGCAGTCTGTTGAATTGACGGCCCAAGAAACCTCACAGGAAGCTCAACGAGTGTCTGATTCTCTGAGAAATATGGTGAGTGTCGCCAGTGAGCTCCAATCTTCTGTGGAGCGGTTCAGAGTCGAAGGAACTGAATTTTAGTCCCCCGCCTCGTGTCTGAACGATCCATGTTTTTCATTTATTTTTTTACAGCATCCTAAGGGAGATGGTAATGCAGCCAGAACAGCAGCGGATTATGGTCTACTTTATTGAGGAAGCGAAAGAGCACCTCAATACAATCGAGCATGGTTTG
>NZ_JANQOY010000216.1 GCF_028285565.1 Acaryochloris sp. IP29b_bin.148 | reverse complement strand
AACGATGGGTTGTATTGCAGCCCCGCATCCGTCCCGAAATGCTGACCAAATAATAACGGTGCAAGGATTAAGCTTTGTAGCATGATGCTGCCCTCCGTCCTTGCTTATGAGTCGGTGAACATCATTGAGGGCTGTTCCAGTCCCCCATACCGCAGGAGAATCACCCCCGTTTTCTGGAAGGTCTTTAGTTTTCTTCTAGGGACAACAGCCTTGATTGCAGCGGGTAAGTCCTGCTCTCCACGCACCCTGGCAATGATGGATTGCCAACGTCTGTAGGTATAGGTGTTGTAGTTGATTTCGCCCTTGAGGTTGGCTTGTTGTAGTCCTTTAGTCAGATGCCAAGCAACTTTGGAGGGGGAAAGCTCGACGGGGGCTTTTGCAGTTTCGGTAGGCTTTGGTTTTGGTGCAGGAACCTCGATGGTCGGGACAGGGACAGGGACTGGATCTAGTTCAGGTGAGGGTGTCTGAGAATCTTCCTTGGGTTGGAATCCATACAGATTCTCAAAGCTTCCCTCGATCACGTATTGGTTGGAAAACGAGACTTGCGGCTCAGTTGGATCCGCTGAAAGCTTCGCCTTGGGAACTGCAATCACTGGATCCTTGGACTTGATTCGCTGTTTGGGCCTTCGGGTGGCAATGACACCTCGGATGATTCCCGTATCAAAGCGATTGGGGCAGGTATAGGCAACTGTAAAGCGCAGTAACTGTCGAGAGGTCGTGAAGACGGTTAGCAGGGTTTGGGGTGCTTTGGGGATACCTCTGAAATTCAGTTGCTCAATCCGTTGGAGATGGATCAGTTGGGCGGGTGATTTGCTGATCTGCCTGGTTTCAAATGAGACATGGACCTGGCTAGGGTCATCAATCTTGGCCCAGGCTACACCCCCAGGCATGTCTAGGAATGAGATGTTGTATCCCTTGCCAGGGCAGACGTTGATGGTAGGGGCAATCCCCTCTGTGGCATCGGCTAGGCTGATACTTTGAACTGCGGCCAGTGCCGACAATGGGGTAAGGATGATTGCTGTTGTGAGGAGTAAGGTTGTCTTCATTGGGTTGACTCCGATGGACCTATGAGAGTCTACGGATTCAACGAATTATCAAGGGTAGAACATTTAGTTATGCGTAATGACTTTTCAGCAATATCGAATAATTTCATGCCTCTAACTAATTGCCAGACTCCAATCCAACACCATTTCACTAACGTTCCATTATTGCTTTGGTCAGACAATAAAATGTATAAACTCTGAAACTATATTTCTTAAACGTTTTGGATATCGCCAGTATTTTAGGAGCGAAATTTACATCATTCCTCAAAAGCTTTAGAAATCAAGATTTTCAATTTACCCTTTCCCCAAGACAGTTTGATGTAATCCACTCATTAGAGCCCTACTTTTTCCATATTTTTCTACTTCTATTCACAATAACTCTACTAAATTACCTATTTACTTCCATAACATTCGATTGAAGTGCCGAACCTTTTTTTATAGGTTCAATTTCATGAGACTACAAGCAAATAACAGAATTTGGCTGAATAAGCATGTCAAATAAGGGCGTTAATGCTTTTTTGTATCAATCAATACTTATTTAGTAGATTCAAGCATTTATTAGGCTTTCACAAGTAGGCACAAGATTTTTTTGGGTTTTGACTCATTGAAAAGTCTTGTTCCCCTTGAATTACACTGAATCCCCATCGCTAATACATGGAGAAAATAATGACTAAATTACAGCTTCCAAAACGGGTAGGGCTGGCTGTTGGCACGATTACAGTATCCAGTATTTTGCAAGTCACCTGTTTCTCTAGTCTTGCTTTAGCTGATATTGAGAACAAGGACATTGACATAAGCCTCAGCGAATCAAAAGTATCCCTTTGTCAGGACAGTCTTCATAAGGGTTCAGGAGAAATTTTTGATTATTCTCAGACTTTTTCAGTGCCTAACAGTCAGCCTGTTACACTAGCAACTTCTCAAAGCACTGGGGTATTTACTGGATTCCAAGCTGCTACATATGCTGAGCAATTAGAACCCAAAGCTGCTGGTGGCTTTGTCTGGTGCGTTCCTTGCCCTTATAACAACAGACCTGGTTGTTGGGCTTTTGTAGGTGATTGCCATTAGTCTCTGCACTTGATTAATGACTGGTTACGAAGAACAAATACTCTGAGTCTTGGATAAATCTATTGTTGAGATGCACCTATCGATGAATGTAGGTTTTTAGCTTATCCAGAACTTAGGTTATCTCACAGAATCAATCGCCGTAATCCGAATCACCGCCCCCGCTTTGAGAATAAAGAACTCTCTCCCCTGGTTCTCTTGCAAGGCCGCTTGATTCCGTTGATTCAAATCTCCGAGTAAAGCATCGGTTCCCCCTTGAACAAGGGCTGCGAGGACATCATTCTCCCCACTCTGAGAAACGCTAGAGGTAAAACTCCCCGATGTCGAGGTAATGGAGGTGGGGCGGTTGATAATATCTGCTCCCGTGGAGGCAGCACCCAGCAGGGTTTTAGCGATAACGGGTAGGATTTTTGAGCCTGCCCCTTTCCGCTTAGCTTCCAGGGGCTTTCCCTTCTCATCCGTAATCGAGGTTTGCCCATTGACCACTACAGCCTGACCCTCGACAACAATATTGGTCAGAGATAGCGCCACTAACTTGGAACTATCCCCTTTGACATCACCCATTGATACAGCCACCTTGGTCCCGGCAGGGATGGATTCACTGCCTTGAGTGACCACCGCTAAAGCCGTGGTTTGCGCTCGGTCTGCACTCCAGAATATGGGAGTTTCCAACTGAGCCAAAATTGTCTCACCGGGACTCATCCACGGCTCACCCCCTTGGTCAAAACTATTGCTGAAGGATTGACCTGAACTTTGATTAGCGTTTCCATAATCCATGCCCCCATAGGTGCCAATGTTGTCAATCGAGGCATAAAGAGCCACTGCATCCATCTCTGAAGTGGGCTGGGCTTGAGGCGTTGAAGGTGTTACATCCCTCTTGAATGGCTTCGGTTGGGTCTCGTTCTAACGGATTCTGGGGTCTCTCAAGAATGACCTTCTCTACGCCCATTCATAGATATGCTGATGGACAAGTTGTTTAGCCAGTTTTCGTGATA
>NZ_JANQOY010000205.1 GCF_028285565.1 Acaryochloris sp. IP29b_bin.148 | reverse complement strand
GAATATTTCGGTCACATCAAGGCGGGGTAAGCTGATAGACATGGCTGAGGTAAAGCGGTACGACATACTGCAAATATATGCCCCAGCCTTTTCTCATGCTCTATTTCTTCGTCGAACTCACGTAGAGATAGATGATTGATGCCAAATCATATCGCCGTCTACTGAAGCCCGAGCCGTTAGCTCACAGCATCCATTTTTTAGATTGTCCCCATGAGTTCTTCGAATGGCCATTGACAGTGAGTCGATAACCAACCCCACGCACAGTTTCTATCAGGCTGTTACCTAATTTTTTTCGCAGATAGCCCACATAAACATCCACAATGTTTGAACCTGGATCGTAGTCATATCCCCAAACGCGGTCCAACAGTTGCTGACGAGTGAGGACTTGGCCCGGATGCCGGAAAAAAGTCTCCGCCAAAATAAACTCACGGGCGGGTAGTTCCATCCACTGGCCATTGACCTTCGCCTTACGGGTACGCAAATCCAACATCACATTATGGGCCATTAACGTTAGGGATTCTGATGTTAGAGATGAACCAGGCACTACCCGTAGACGCACCCGCACCCGCGCCAGCAGCTCTTCAAACCGGAAAGGTTTGGTCATATAGTCATCAGCACCCCCTTCTAAGCCAATGACTTTGTCTTGAATATCATCTCGGGCTGTCAGAATAATAACGGGTAACTCTGCCCTCTGTCCTCGAAGCTCCTCAAGCACCTCTAGACCATCTTTGTCCGGTAGTCCCAAGTCTAAGATTAATAGATCAAATAGGCCGCTTAGCGCTAAAGACAGCGCCTCATCAGCCTCCTCAGCAACAGTGGTGGTATAACCGTGACTCTTGAAGCCTTTCTCAATAAAGGAGGCAATCCGAGGTTCATCCTCTACGATCAGAATGTGGGCCATGGGCAAAAGTCAGCTACATGACAAGACATCTTAGGACGATCCTAAACGTTCATTCAGTTCCTTAACTTTAGAAATCGCCCAATGACACCTTAAGCGCTGTTGCGTCGGCGTCGATAGTGTAAGAATAACTCATGCTCAACTTGCTGAACGGACAGTAACTCTAACCCGGGCGCTTCTGCTTGCAGCCAACCTTGGCCTGCAACCGGCGTAGGGGTAGCGGTTCCCCCAAGTAGCAGTGGGCAAACCGTTAGGTAAAGTTCATCAATCAAATCAACAGCCAACAATGCCGCCACAATTTGCCCGCCTCCTAGAACTGCAATTTTTTTAATTCCTAGAGGCAGCATGGCTTGTAGCGTTTTTACCCAATCGATGCTATGGTCGGCGGTCTCATACGTAAAAATCTGCTCAAAATGGGGCTTACCGTGCCAAGCATCGGCGCCCTGTTCAGTCGTCACCAACCAATGCGGAACGGCTTGTTGAAAAAAACGTAGGGTTGGACTCAAATCACCGGAACGTGTGCAGACCATCTGGGCGGGTTGTTCAGGTTGTCCCCGCTCCAAGCGAGCAGCAATAAGGTCCGGGGTCACCACTCGCATGGCCGTTTCCCCAGCTTTTAAGGTGGCTGACCCAAATAAAATGCCATCCGCGGCCGCGACCTGGCGTTCCAAATGGGCATAATCTGCGGCGGATCCAAATTCTGGCGGAGAATGTTGGGCATCGGCGATCTTCCCATCTGCACTCATCGCCAATACCACCGTTGTCTGCGGGCGAGGCGGACGTGTCTCAACCATAATAGAACGCTCTATCCGTAATAAAAAAACAATACAAGAGGGATATCAATACTTTTGACTTTTTCAGCAAGCCCTAATTAAAGTCGCTCTTCTGGTTAGTTATTCTCTTTTTAGAGACTAGTGAATTTGCCAACAGTATCGAATCGTTGTCGGACCCCTGGTTGGGGTAACCCAGTGAAGGGACACACTTGGCTTATCTGTCCACTTTTTTGGGGTAAGGTCAATGGGTAAGGCATAGATCCTCAAGAGGATGCCTGGGATGCGGATGTAATAGTGTAACTATCGGGCAGGGTAAAGGAAAAGGTTGACCCTTGCCCTTCTTGTGAGTCCACCCATATCTGTCCCCCATGAAGTTCCACAATTTTCTTGCAGATAGCTAGACCAATTCCGGTTCCAGAATAGTCTTTTTGATGGTGCAAACGCTGAAAAATCACAAAAATGCGGTCTGCATATTGAGGATCGATGCCAATACCATTGTCTTGAACAGATATGATCCAAGTATGATTGTCGTGAGTTGCTCGAATATGCACTGTAGGAACATCTGCTTGGCAATATTTAATGGCATTAGAGATCAGATTTTGCAGCAACTGTCGCATTCGTGTGGGATCAGCTAAGACAGTAGGCAAGTTCTCAAAGGAAATAACAGCATTTCGAGTTCTAATAACTGTTTCTAAGTCAGATGTCATCTGCTGCACGATCATTTCAAGAGAGGTGGATTTAAGATTGAGTACTGCTCGTCCCACACAAGAAAAACTCAATAAATCACTAATCAAAGCTTGCATGCGGGTGGCTCCTTCGGTGACGTAGCTGATATATCGATCCGCCCGCTCATCCATTTGACCTTGATAATTCTGGGCCAGTAATTCAGCAAAATTCCGAATTTTACGCAACGGCTCCTGCAGGTCATGAGACGCAACATAAGCAAATTGTTCGAGTTCCTGGTTAGACCGCATCAGATCAGCATTCAATTGCTTGAGCTTCTTCTCACTTTGTTTCCGTTCAGTAATGTCACGGCAGACGGCAACCAGCTCTCCACCCCCTGCAAGGGTATATGAGAGTTCCAGCACAAAAGTCGTCCCGTCTTTACGGGTTGCAATCGCTTCCCCTTGCCATGACAGCGCTGACTCCAATTTGGGAAAAATCTCATTTTCAAAACGGTCTACCATCTTTGACGGATATAAGCATTTCCAGCTCTGACCCGTGAGTTCATCAAGTTGGTCATATCCAAAGAGTTTCAGATAGGAGTGATTCATATAAAGATGGTGATCGGCTTGCAGAATGGCAATGCCATCGATGGCAGCTTCCATGGCCGCCAACTGCCGTCTGATCAGAATTTCTGCATTGCGATGCTGTTGCCGTACTTTTGCCTCTCGCAACTCTCGCCTGACCGCCTCTGGCAACCGAGTGAGGTCATCTTTCATTAAATAATCGTGGGCACCTGCTTTCATCATCTCCACAGCCACTTTTTCGCCAATCGCCCCCGAAACCACAATAAAAGGGATATCAAGCTGGCTTTGTTGGAAAATTTTTAGGGCTAAAGGTGCCTCTAATTCGGGTACACGATAGTCCGCAATAACCACATCCCATGCAGCCGTTTTCAGTTGGGTGCGAAGGATGGCTTCAGATTGCACTCGTTGCCAATCGGGTGTGAAATTTCCCCGCTTCAACTCACGAATCACCAAGCGTGCATCATCTTCAGAATCTTCAATCAGAAGAACATGGAGAGGTTCATTGCTCATCATAGCTCTTCAGGGACTGCCTCACTGACGAGTAACCAGTACAATCCCAATTGAGAAACCGCAGAGATGAACTGCTCAAACTCAACTGGCTTGCGCACGTAACTGTTGGCCCCAAAGTGGTAACTTTCTACAATATCCTGCTGTTCGCTAGATGAAGTCAGGATCACGACTGGCAGTAGTGCGGTACGTTCATTGTCTCGAATACGTCGCAAGACCTCTAGCCCATCAATTTTAGGCAGCTTGATGTCTAAGATGATCAGTCCCGGAAGCGAATCAGCGGCAAATAGGGTGTCCAGCGCCTCAGCACCATCCCGGGCAACCAAAATGGGGTTGGTTACCTTGCATCGTTTCAATGCCCTCAGGGTTAGTCGCTCATCATCGGGATTATCTTCTACGAGTAAGATGGGACGAGGTGTGTCCATTATCTTTCTTTCCTATCGCGAGAATATGAACGGGAAATCGTGAAATAAAAGGTGGCCCCCTTCTCAATGGCAGCCTCTGCCCAAACTGAGCCGCCATGCCGACGAATAGCCCGTTGTACTGAAGCCAGCCCAATTCCGGTGCCGGGGAATTCGTGGGCACTGTGTAATCGCTGGAACACGCCAAAAAGCTGTTGGCTATAGGTCATATCAAATCCTGCCCCATCATCTTGGACAAAGTAGACCCGCTGGCCTTCTTGTTCAGTCACCCCAAACTCGATATGTGCCGTAGTATGGTGACAGGTAAACTTCCAGGCATTTTCGAGCAGATTCGTAAGGATGGCACGCATCAAAATGGAATCCGCTGAGACAATCTCATCCGGTACAATCTGAACATCAACTTGTCGATCCGGCTCCCCTGCTTGTAATTGATCGATGACCTCTTGCGCTAATGTGCTGAGATTGACCTTGGTATATTGAATTTTCGACCGAGAGACACGCGATAAGTTCAACAAGTCATCAATTAGCTGGCTCATTCGAGCCACATTCTTACGAATGCGATCGAAGTAGTCTGTAGCCTCCTCATCGAAACGATCTTCGTAGTCTTCGAGTAAGGCTCGGCTAAATCCATCGATGGCCCTTAGAGGCGCTCTTAAATCATGGGAAACCGAGTAGGCAAAGGCTTCTAATTCTCGATTTGAAGCTTTTAGCTGGGCTGCATATTGTCGACTTTGTTCTTCAGCCCAAATACGTTCGCTGAGGTCAAGATGACATCCGATCATCCTGAGGGGTTGTCCGCCCTCATCCCACTCAATAACTTGGCCAGAACTCAGGATCCATACAGTTTGCCCTTCTTTATGATGGTACCGGCCTTCATGGTAGAAAGGAATTTCGCCTCGACTCTGGACATGCTTCTCGAAGCAATCTAACATCACCGACAGATCTTCTGAAAAGCATAGCTCTTTTCGAGTTTCTGGAATATTGGGCAAATCATAATCTTGATAGCCCAACATCCGCTTAAAGCCAGGACTAAGATATTCACGATGGTTGGGAATATCCCAATCCCAATATCCCGCAAGGACGTCATCCAGAATCTTTTCCAACAGTTTTAATTCTTGACCAGCCTTTTCGGCTTTTAGCCGTTCTGCTTCGGCTCGCTTGCGATCGCTAATATCATGATGCATTCCAGCCATCCGTACAGGTTGTCCTTGAGCATCCCATTCCACCACCTTACCCAGATTAGCAATCCATTTCCATTCTCCTAATTTGGTTCGTACCCGATAATCGTAGGCATAGGGGACAGAAGTATCTTGAAAATGAGATTCAAGGATAGCCACTGCCCGGGGTAAATCCTCAGGATGAACTAGGTGTTCCCAAGTGTCGTAAGATGCAGGGAGCTCACCATCGTCATAGCCCAACATCTGGTAAAAAAGAGGACTCCAATAGACTTCCCCAGTTTGGACTTGCCAGTTCCACCAACCGTCACCAGAAGCTTCTAAGGAAAATTCTAGTTGTTCTTGACTTTTTTTCAAGGCTTGATTGGCCACAAGTAGGTCTTGAGTCTGCTCTTGGACTCGCTGTTCTAATTCTGCATTCGCTTGCTGTAACTGAGCTTCTAGCTGCTTGCGCTCAGTTATAACTCGCCAGCTTGAGCGACTATAAAGAACCTTGCCCTGCTTATCCCGCACCGCTCGGACATTGAGGCTAACGTCTAACTTACTGCCGTCTTTGCGTTGGAGTTGTAGTTGAGCATCTTTAACTTCTCCCGTTTCCAGAAAGGTTTGAAATGCGACCTGCACCTGTGGGCGACAGTCTGGGTGGTAGACCTCGAAAATAGGTCGATCCACTATCTCACTTTTACGGAAGTCCAAGACATTGCATAGGGTCTGGTTGCATTGCAAGATCTTGCTGGTTTGGGCATCCACAGAGACGTACATATCTGGTGCGTTGTCATATAAGTCTTTGTATTGGGCGAGCAACTTTTCCAGTTTCTGATTCGCTTTTTGTAAGTCTCGTGAGCGCTCATCCACTGTGAACTCTAACTGTTCAACCAGGTTGTTCAAGCCTTGTTCAGCTTGTTTACGTTGAGTAATATCATCAATTTGAGCGATAAAGTTTAAGGGGTGGTCTTGGGCAGTCCTCACTAAGGTAACGCTTAGCCCAGCCCAAATAACATGGCCTTGCTTATGGATATAGCGCTTTTCAAACTGGCAAGAGTTGATTGCACCCGATAACAGTTGGTCGCTATGGTTTTGATCTGCTTCTAAATCCTCTGGATAAGTGATGTTGCGGAAGTTAGTGGCTAATAGTTCGGCTTCAGAATATCCAAGGATGTTACAAAGGGCAGGATTGACTTTAATCCAGTTCCCGTCAGGGGTGAGCAAAGCTTGACCAATCAACGCATATTTAAAAGAATTATCTAGCAATTGCTGGCTTTGTTGAAGCTCTGCTTCCACCTGATGACGGTCTAGAATTTCACGCTTGAGGGATTGATTCAACGCTTCAAGCTCAGCTGGGCTGCGTAAGGCTAAAGCTTTGGGCGCTATTGAGTAAAGTTGAACTGCCGTGAACATCGAGACAGAAGCCGTTAAAGCCTTCGCTGACCCAGATAACCAGTAAGTAGGATGCCAAAGGGTCCAAATTTCCAAAATATGGGTGATGCCACAGGAAATAATAAAAGCCCCGAACAGGGCAAAGATCCAAGGATAGGGCAGGTCTTTGCGTTTGGAAACAAAATACCCCAAGGTACAGGGAATCGAAAAATAGGCGACTGCAATTAAAGCATCAGAAGCCACATGAAGAGAGATGAGTTCGCCATTCCAGAAATAGCAATGTCCATGGGGAATATAGGCGAGAATAGCATTGCTCATCAAATTCCAATTCATCATGCCCCCCAATACGCGCCAGTGAAAAGTAGTGATTTATCACTAGACAAATTTTTCAGTTAATCACATTGGTTACTAGGTTATAAATACTTAGTTTAACTTAGTCGTTTTTATGGATATAAGTCTAGTATCGGGAACAGGTTACCTCTGCAGATGTATCAATTCTGGAACCCCAAAATTGTGATGAGTGAAAACAAGGCTGGAAAAGCCTTCTTTGATGAGGATGTATATTTGCAAACTAAGACGACATACTTCCTCTATTATCTTTTCTATCATGGCGGCTTAAGAAAAAGTGCTGAGGTCGTCAAGCACTGCCTGATAACAATAACCACAAGACTCAGACATTTGCAAATCAATTTCTGTGCCATGACAGGCGAAATGGCAGAACATTTTTACTCTCCTCAAAAATTATTTAGGATATCACGACTTGATATCGTCTAGGAAATGCCTTTGCTAGAAAGCTACTTATTCCTCCGAGTGACTCGTGGTCGAAAAACACCTAGAACTGTCTCAAATCCTAAGTCAACACCCTATTCCTCAATCCTAAAGACCTCAAGCTCATACCATCGATAGGCATCTTGAAAAAGTTCAGGAGAAACTTGAGTGGTGAGTTTTTTATGTCTCCTTTGACCATCGACATGCTCACAGCTATAAACAAAAAAGCAGTTAAAATAGTGGCTGCCTTTAATGGCTAGAGAATTAGATACTGTAGTAGAAATTGATTGACTATAGTGTATTATCAATGGTCTAATATTGAGTGGTACTTTGTAAAATTATTTATTTGAATAAAGATGTGAATCGAAGGATATTAATCACTCCCAGCGAAAAATAAAAATAGAATTTAGCTAATTAAATTGCAGCCAAAATATAAGCATTTTTGTCGAATCCTTACAATAGAATGTCAATATTGATTTACTATTTAATGTTATCTGTAGATTGTAAATTACATGCTATTTTTCAGGCAATTATTTCAGAGGAATAAACTTAAAGATAGACGTGAATAAGATACATATACCATCCTTCCTATATACAAAATTATCGATAATAGCCCTCTTTTAAAAAACTCACTGGCTTATTGAAAAAGCGGTGTCTGAAGGGTCGTAACGATGGATGAGTGCCTCAATATTCTGATTATTGAAGATTCAGAGGATGATGCCAAGTTGGTCGTTCGCGAATTGCTGAACAATGATATTCAGCTTAATTCACAGCGAATCCAAACCGTTAATTCACTCCATACTCAGCTAGAAAATAGTACCTGGGATGTGATTATTGCGGACTATTGCGTACCCGGATTAGAGGCACCTATAGCCCTAGAAACTGTTCAACAAAGCCAGCTTGATATCCCCTTTATTGTGGTTTCGGGGGCGATTGGCGAGCAGGTGGCTGTGGAGATGATAAAGGCAGGTGCCCACGACTATTTGATGAAAGATAACCTCACTCGGTTGCCAGAGGCCGTGAGGCGTGAAGTGCGAGAAGCACAAATTCGCAAAGATCGCCGTCAAGCTGAAGTGATCTTAAAACGCCAACAGGTCGCCATTGAAGCTGTGATTGATGGTATCGCGATTTTGCTCAATGATATTTATCTTTATGCGAACCCAGCCTATCTCAACCTGTTTGGCTATGAGCATTCTGGAGAGCTATTAGGTAAGAGCTGGGACAGTCTATATTCCGTAGAAGAGGCAACCCGATTTCGGCATGAGATCTTTCCAGTCCTGGAGCAGGAGCAAGCATGGCAAGGTGAAACGATTGCCCGGCGCAAAGATGGCTCAACGTTTGTCCAGGGCGTTTCTCTGTCTCTCGCAGAGAATGAGACGTTAATTGTTGTTTGTCGGGATATTAGTGAACTCAAACAGGCGCAACCCCATATTGCTCATAATGCGCTTCATGATCCCCTCACGAATCTACCGAATCGAGCACTCTTATTGGAGCGGCTAGATCTTGCGATTAAAAAAGCACAGCGGTATGAAGATTATCGTTATGCAGTTTTATTTTTAGATCTGGATCGGTTTAAGGTCATTAATGATAGTTTAGGGCATTTGATAGGAGACAAGCTCCTAATTGGAATTGCTCAAAGATTGAAAATTCATTTGCGCAACACTGATATGGTTGCGCGTTTAGGTGGAGATGAGTTTGTGATTCTTCTGGAGGAGAGCAGCAGCGAAGAAACCGTCATCGAAATCGTCAACCGTATTATTAAAGAATGCCAGACTCCGTTTGATTTTAATAAGCAGAAAATTTTTTCAAGTGTCAGTATTGGTATTGTTCTTGAGACAGAGAATTACCTCCAAGCTGAAGAGTTGCTCCGCGATGCTGATATTGCGATGTATCAGGCTAAAAAAGATGAGAATCATGCTTACAAGATTTTCAACAAAGCCATGTATATCAAGGCGTTCAATCGCCTAACCCTAGAGACAGATCTTCGTAAAGCTCTTGAACAAGGGGAATTTGTTTTACACTACCAGCCCATATTTGATTTATTCGATAATCAGCTTATGGGATTTGAGGCTTTAGTCCGTTGGCAACATCCTATCCATGGCCTCATTTCCCCAACCCAATTTGTTCCAATTGCGGAAGAGACTGGATTGATTATCCCTCTAGATGGTTGGGTTATTAGGCAGGCTTGCCAGCAAGTCAACTATTGGGAGAAAAAATTTCCCCGTAGTTTATCTCTAAAGGTCAGCATTAACCTATCGGCTAAAGATTTTCGAAAACCTAGCTTAATTCAAGAGATTGATATTTTGTTGACTGAGAAAAAATTAGAAGGTGCATTAATCACCATTGAAATCACCGAAAGTATGTTGATGGATAATCTTGAGAAGACAATCGATGTTCTTAATCAATTAAAATCACGCAATATCCAAATTAGTATCGATGACTTCGGTACGGGTTATTCTTCTCTGAGTTATCTCAATCGATTGCCGATTGACAATCTAAAAATTGATCGCTCTTTTGTTAATCAGATGCAGGCAGACAAACGAGATTATCAAATTGTCAATACGATTACTGCATTGAGTAGACAACTTGGATTGGTGACTATTGCTGAAGGTATTGAAACGCCGAGACAGCTTTCATTATTGAAACAACTTGACTGCCAATTGGGCCAGGGATACTTTTTCTCAGAACCCCTCCCAGCAGATGAAATTGAAAATAGAATACTTTATAACACGTTCTAGATCTGGCACTGTTTATTGGGTTTACCTGTAAAATTTTTCGAGTTTTCTTACTCTGAAATGGTTTGAGGGAATCAAAGTAAAATTATCAGAAGTGGTTAGTCCAACTACCCCAAACTATCATGATGTACCCTAAAATTGGCCTTTATTATTGTTAAACAGCTTGAAATAATTCCTGGAGTCCACTGACTCCTTTGATGAACTTTATCCTTTTCTCAGATAGAGACACGAACAACTGGTTTCGGGTTTTTATCTAGCCGACCCACAATATTGGCTTTGATGCCCAATTATGAATAACTGAAAAAGAGAAGGCAGGTGATTTCACTACTCCACGTTGAGAATTCTCTCCATAATTCCATTTTCTCAGCAGGACAAGCTAGATCCTTTGTTCAAGGATCTCTGGAATTTATGGAATGCAAGTTAAGACTAACCTTGGCAAAAATGCCGGAGATTGATCATCATTTAAGCTAAGCTCTTCCAGGCGTAATGCAACCCACTGATCCGTTTGAACCGGAGCAATAAGCGCAATAAGCGCTTGATTTTATCCTCAAATGCTTTGATGTCTTTCGTTCCCGTGGATTTTCATTGATATTCGACACCATCCCTCGATTAAAAATGGCTTTTCGATTATCGCAACTATCGTATGCACCATCCAAACTGACGATAGTCTGGGCCAATTCTATGCCTACTGTTCGCACTGTACTCATCACTTGTGAAAGTGATGTCCTAAGTGATGACTCATTCTGGTTACCTGGGGCAGTTACAAATGGAGAGATTACATTACAGTGGCGATGACCGAAGGTCGGTCTTTGACCATCGCATAAGGCCACCACCTTGTCTCCCTTCATATGTTTATATCCATTGAAACCCAGATTGTCACCTCCTTTCTTGGCTACAGTAGTCGTCCTATCCCCATGGATAACGCTGGTGTCTAGAATATTGAAATCCATTTATGGGACCGAGTTTGAGGCATTTACACTCCTAATTGAACATCAAACAAAAGGCTGGAGCCATTTTGATTCGTGTCGTTGGAATGCTTTGTAGGGTATTGGTTCTAGCCTATTCTACCCATGGAATAAAACTCGAAATTAGTTGTTGATGTTGCGCCGACGTCGATAGTGCAGGAATAACTCATGCCCAACTTGCTTAACAGACAGTAATTCTAACCCAGGTGCTTCTGCTTGCAGCCAACCTTGGCCTGCAACAGGCGTGGGAGTAGCCGTCCCCCAAGTATATAGTGGGCAAACCGTTAGATGAAGTTCATCAATCAAATCAACCGCTAGCAATGCCGCCACAATTTGCCCACCCCCTAGAACTGCAATTTTTTTAATTCCTAGAGACAGCATGGCTTGTAAGGTTTTCGCCCAATCGATGCCATGATTGGCGGTTTCATACGCAAAAATCTACTCAAAATGGGGCTTGCCGTGCCAAGCGTCGGCACCCTGTTCAGTCGTCACCAACCAATGCGGAACGGCTTGTTGAAAAAAACGTAGGGTTGGACTCAAATCACCAGAACGCGTGCAGACAATCTGGGCGGGTTGTTCAGGTTGTCCCCGCTTCAAGCGAGCAGAAATAAGGTCCGGGGTCACCACTCGCATGGCCGTTTCCCCAGCTTTTAAGGTGGCTGACCCAAATAAAATGCCATCTGCTGCCGCGATCTGGTGTTCCAAATGGGCATAATCTGCGGCGGATCCAAATGCTGGCGGAGAATGTTGGGCATCGGCGATCTTCCCATCTGCACTCATCGCTAATACCACCATTGTCTGCGGACGAGGCGGACGTGCCTCCACCATAATGGAACACTCTATCCATGATAAAAAAACAGGTCAAGTAGGGTAGGGTGATCAACAGTAACGCCATAGGACGTGTGTATCGTTGCCTCAGTTTGTTCCCCAAGCTCAACCCCCCTTAGCCTTTATACCGCAGTCTCTCAATCCTATGGTGGTGGAAACCGTGCGGTTTTTGTTGCCGCTCTGGATGCCGTGGAAGCTATCGATTACCTCTGCCGAGGCTGAGAATCTGGCGGTCTTGGTCAAACTGTACCAGGAATTTCAAGCGGGCAACGTCCGGTTTCTGATGGCGTTCCGGCATCCTAGCACCAAGGATCCCTTTGCCATGTCTAACATGCTGTGGCGATTGTTGCCTCAAGAGGCTCGTAAGGCTGGGATTCGTTTCAAAACCCCAACCTACAGCCACTTTATCTATGATCGCGGTATTCCCCTATGGGCCGGTTCATTTGTCTCCTGGCTATTCCCTCGATTAGGCGGCACGCCGATTTTGCGAGGCAAAGCGGATCGGACTGGGTTACGAGCAGCTCGTGATTTATTTGCCAATAGCCCCTATCCGATCGCCGTCTCACCAGAGGGTGGTACCAACGAACATAATGAAATCGTCAGTCCCCTTGAACCTGGTGTCGCTCAACTGGGCTTTTGGTGTGTGGAAGATCTCCTGAAAGCTGGACGTTCTGAATCTGTCGTTATCGTTCCCTTGAATATTCGCTACAGCTATGTGTCTCCCCCGTGGGAGGCCCTCAAGGATCTGATGGATCAGCTGGAAACGCAAATGGGGTTGTCGGCGACATCGGGGCCTGTTCCCCATCTATTGGCCGATCCGCAAGCGGATCGGTTGTATGGCCGAGTGTTGCGGTTGGGTGAGCATCTTTTGGCAGAAGTGAATGCGTTTTATCGCCAGTACTATCAGCTTGAGTCGCCTGCCGATCCGCCCGAGGACTGTACGGATCGCAATGCAAAATTAGCTTTCCAACTCAAACAGCAACTTGATATTGCCTTGCAAGTTGCTGAAGCCTTTTTTGGCCTGCCTGCCAAAGGTAATTTGGTCGATCGCTGTCGGCGGTTGGAGCAAGCAGGGTTTGATCGGATTTATCGCCAGGATTTGGATCAACTCACGCCCCTAAAGCGGGGTATGGCCGATTGGGTCGCCCAAGAGGCAAGCTTGAGGATTGGCCATATGCGTTTGGTGGAACGTTTAACGATGGTCAGCGGCAACTATATTTTGACAAAGCCCACAGGCGATCGCTTTGCGGAAGTTATTTTAATCCTGTGGAAAATTATGACCTATATTCAAGGTGGGCGTCCCCATAATCCTCCTACTTTAGGGCCACAAGCTTTGAAAATGACGATTGGCGACCCGATTTCTGTGACTGAGCGATGGCCCGTCTATCAGGAGAATCGGCGAGGTGCCCGACAGGCGGTTGACGACTTAACCCAGACGATTCAGGCCGCCCTAGAGGAAATGAGTGCTAGGGAACCGTAGTGCTTAACTATTTTGCCCTTGTCAACTGCAACAGACCGTCCGACACTGGAGTGTGGACGCGATTGGCAGTGAAGGGGTTATTTGTATGAAAAGAGTTCTCGCAATTGTTTTGGGTGGGGGTGCCGGAACACGGCTGTACCCTTTGACTAAACCACGGGCAAAGCCAGCCGTATCCTTGGCAGGCAAGTATCGCCTGATTGATATCCCCATGAGTAACTGTATTAACTCCGAGATCAACAAGATCTATGTGATGACGCAGTTTAATTCCGCGTCCCTGAATCGCCATGTGTCCCAAACCTATAACTTTTCTAGTTTTAGTGATGGGTTTGCAGAAGTCTTAGCGGCCCAACAAACGCCAGAAAATCCCAATTGGTTTCAGGGCACGGCAGATGCAGTCAGGCAATATATTTGGCTGCTGTCGGAATGGCGGGATGTGGACGAATTTCTGATTCTTTCGGGCGATCATCTGTACCGGATGGACTATCGGATTTTTATTGAACGCCATCGCCAAACTCAGGCGGACATTACTTTGTCAGTGCTGCCCATTGATTACGAACGGGCCTCTAGCTTTGGACTGATGAAAATCAATGATGCGGGTCGAGTGGTAGATTTTAGCGAAAAACCGGAAGGGGACGCGCTGGAAGCCATGAAGGTGGATACCACAACCCTGGGATTAACGGCCGAGGAGGCCAAGGAAAAACCGTTTATTGCCTCGATGGGAATCTACGTGTTCAAGAAAGAGGTGCTGGTTGATTTACTACGCAAATATCCAGAATCCACAGACTTTGGCAAAGAGATTATTCCCACCTCGGCCAAAGATTACAACGTTCAAGCCTACCTCTTTAACGATTATTGGGAAGATATTGGGACGATTGCCGCATTCTTTGAGGCCAATCTAGCACTGACGCGCCAGCCTCAGCCTCCCTTTAGCTTTTATGACGAAGAAGCGCCCATTTACACCCGTTCTCGCTATTTGCCGCCTAGTAAGCTGCTAGATTGCCACGTGACGGAATCGATTATTGGGGATGGCTGTATTCTCAAGAACTGCCAGATTAACCATTCCGTTTTAGGAGTGCGATCGCGGATTGAATCAGGATGCACCATCGACAACGCTCTGATTATGGGGGCGGACTATTACCAACCCTTTGCTGAGCGAGCCGCTGAAGTTGGAGGTACGACAGTGCCAGTGGGGATTGGTGAAAATACCAAAATCAGCCGGGCCATTATCGATAAAAATGCCCATATTGGCCGCAACGTCAAAATTATCAATAAGGACAATGTTGAAGAGTCCAACCGGGAAGACCAGGGATTCTATATCCGCAGTGGGATTACGGTTGTGCTCAAGAATGCCGTTATTCCTGATAACACGATTATCTAGGATGGGGGACGTTCGTCGGCACGGCGAAATAGGGATCGGTAAACGGGTAATCCTTGGGAAAGGGTAAGTTGTTCCCGTTCCGTGGGGACCGGTAGCGGATTGTCCTGCAGCCAGTCCTCTGGAGAACGAGTGGGCTGAAAGGCAGGCTGTTCGGCGATGCGATCGCGCATCTCTGCCGCCACTTCTAGGACATCTGACTGAATCAAGACAAAACCACCGGGCTGTATACAAATCGCCAACGCTGCCACTAATTCAGGCTGCACAACTCGGCGCTTTTGGTGCCGTCGCTTAAACCACGGATCGGGAAATTGGATAGTCGCCCCTTGGAGGGAGTTGGGTCCCAATAAAGACGTTAGGGACCGATTAATATTGCCAAACAGATAATGCAGGTTATGCAGCTGCAAGGTCTCTCGCTGCTGGTTGGCGGATTGAACCAGGGGCTGGCGAATTTCTATACCTAAAAAATTGTGGTGGGGCTGGAGTTGGGCCATTCCCAACAGAAATTGCCCTCGGGCACAGCCAATATCTAGAAATAAGGGCTGGTTGGGGTTGGCATAGATGGCAGACCAGTTGGGAGGGGCAATGGCATGCTGGAATTTGAGGCTGAGCGGATTGACATGCTGCCGGACTCTAACACCCATAAATGTAATTGACGATTTAAAACCAACAACCAACCCAAGGGTCTAGCTTGGGTTGACGATCAAGAACGGGCCAGGAGGGATTCGAACCCCCGACACCGTGGTCCGAAGCCACGTGCTCTAGTCCACTGAGCTACAAGCCCTAGAAGCGT
>NZ_JANQOY010000191.1 GCF_028285565.1 Acaryochloris sp. IP29b_bin.148 | reverse complement strand
CGAACAACTCTCGTTATCCGCTTTGGGCGAGTGTGATGTAGCAGTAGCATCTGGCGGTGCCAACGCCAGCGCGTGAGTGCGAATCTCACCACTCGCTTTATGGTCCTGTAACTCAGCCTGGGAGAGTGCCTTTCTTACAAAAAGGTGGCCGTAGGTAGCTCCCAGCCCCTTTGGGGCGGCTTCGCCAACGGAGCCGCTTTGCGTACGAATCCTACCGGGACCATCAGTGGGGGATAGCTCTGGTGAGCGGCTTCGCCTTATAAGCGAGGGGACCAGATTAGTCTAGACGGCTGGGATCATAACCCAGATCCCCTACCAAGCCTGGGAGTGTCGCCTAAGGGATGGGGCACCGATCTTCTAAATCGGTCTGTGTGGGTTCAAATCCTACCACTCCCGCTATATGGGTCTGTAGCTTAATTGGGAAAGCATCTGCCTTGCAAGCAGAAAGATGTCGGTATCTCCTATCGGAGACGCTATACGTACAAATCCGACCAGAATCCACTGTGTTGGCCGAATCCGAAGTGGACGAGGAGCTAGATTGTGATCCTAGTGTTAGCGGGTTCGAGTCCCGTCGGTCAACCCAATTCACGCTTTATGGAAGGTGCCGCCGAATGGTCGACAACTGGTCTTGAAAATCAGGGTATGGTTCGCTGTAGGGGTTCGATTCCTCCACCTTCCTTTTACATTCAGTCTACTGACGTCCTACAATAAATAATCAAGAGGTAAAATATCCCTATTTATAGTTATTGTAGGCTTGTTATAATCCACTAATATCCAACGACATCTGGCAACATCCAAAGAATGCGGGGGTACTTATGGGGGTATTTACAGGGTATCGCTTCAATCCATACCCCCATTTAGATATCTATCAAGGCTTCTAAATATGCCTCTTATCAACCGTCTTAGAGACATTCAAGTTAGGCAGGCTAAGCCTAAAGACAAGGCTTATAAGCTATTTGATGGGGGTGGACTGTTCTTGATGGTGACCAAAGCAGGGACTAGGCTTTGGCGCTACAAATATCGATACAACGGCAAAGAAAACACATACTCAATTGGTAGATACCCCCAAATTTCCCTGCAAGAGGCGCGTATGAGGCATCTTAAGGTGCGTCAAATGTTGGCAGATGGCATTGATCCAAACACTAACAAGAGAAGGCAACGATTCACCTCATACACGGAACAGGGCAATACGTTTCAGGTAATAGCTGAAGACTGGTTCAATCGCAACAAGCATCAATGGACTCAGTCCTATGCTCAGTCGATTATGAGCAAATTGAAGCGGGATATATACCCTGATTTGGCAAATAGGCCGATCACTGAAATTACTACCCCTGAGCTACTAGAATCAATTCGTGCAATCGAGGCGAGAGGAGCGATTGAAGCTGCCCATCGGACTTTGGGCATTTGCTCACAGGTTTTTAAGTTTGCGATCGCCACAGGTAAATCAGTTAATAATCCTGCCTTACACCTTCAAGGGGCGTTGATTCCTGTCCAACGTAGACACTTGGCTGCAATCACGGACCCCAAAAGAGTCGGACAGCTGCTGAGAATGATCGATGCTTACGAAGGATCGATGATCGTCAAGAGTGCCCTAAAATTAGCCCCATTAGTATTCGTTCGTCCTGGAGAGTTACGTACTGCTAGATGGGACGACATTGATTGGCAGGCATCGGAGTGGCGATTTCTGGTGACCAAAACAAACACGGATCACGTTGTCCCTTTAGCAACCCAGGCCATTGATATATTAAAGACGATTCATTTGCTCACGCACCGAAGTGAGTATGTATTCCCCAGTGCCAGGTCTTTCTTAAGACCCCTATCTAATAACGGGGTTTTAGTGGCCCTTCGAGCCATGGGTATCACAAAAGAAGAAATGTCTGGTCATGGGTTCAGGGCAATGGCTAGAACCCTAATCGCTGAACAGTTAAATTACCGTGCTGAACTCTTAGAACATCAGTTAGCCCATACCGTCAGGGATCCACTTGGGAGAGCCTACGACAGAACACAGTTTCTAAAAGAACGTCGGGAAATGATGCAGCGTTGGGCTAATTATTTGGACGAGTTACGAAATACCACAATTTAGCGCATGATTCATGCCTCGTCAGCTTTTTGGCCGATCAGTTATGAAACGATAGTACTCCTTATCCCTTTCCTGTTGAGTCAACTTCAAGTCGAACCATTTCGGTAGCTTAATCTTCATTGAATTCAGGGCCAGTACAGATTCATCGTCTAAGCCCATCTGAAAAGGGCCAGTTGTAGTCAACCGCTCTGTCAGATAATCTTGCAGATCAGCACCATGTTTTTGTTCTAGCGTGGCTCCCAAATACGCCCATCTGAGCTTCTGAATCTTGACGCGAACGAATTTGTCGAAGGCAACCAATGGTTCAGAACGAATTGACTTTATTGTTGGCTTGCATCCTAAGGTCGGGTCGACTCTCATTAAAGCAAAATCTAAGTTGGGCTCAGGAACTTTGAATCGGGTTGCATGTGAATGTGCATGATCTGTAGGGACTTGGTGCATATCTTTCCCGAGGCTTGGAGAGACCTTAATACCCTCTGGCACGTCTGGAATGGGCACTGGCTGATCAAAATCATAGGTAAAGGCGACCACAGTATATTGTTTAACCACGCCCACTTTTTCGAGGAATTTACCCCGAGGGGCCAGGCAATTATCTGTAAAATGATCGACATCTTTATCTTTGAGTAGCGCAGGTTTAGTTTTTTTGGTTTGTGCCTGAGCGCTAGGCTTCTGAGGGTTGAGAGCATTCCAAGCCCAACCCCCCAGGCTAGCTAAGCCAACAGCCAACAGAATGAATATTTCTTTTTTGAAATTTCTGATCATGATGAATACCTTCATCGAAATTGTTGGTGATCGTAGCTATGGGCGACCACTTAGAAAGTGTTGAGGGTCCACAGGAACGCCGCCAACTCTAACCTCAAAATGGCTATGTGGTCCTGTGCTTAAGCCAGTGCTTCCCATAAGGGCGATAACCTGACCTTTCTTTACGGCTTGCCCTGGAGTCACGAGGAGTTGCGAGTTATGCCCATATCTGAGTTGATGTCCTGTACACTCAACCCTTAAAAACACGGCATAACCGAGGCCTCCAGCATATTCTGAAACCTCAATGAACCCACCTTCCCCAGCTTTATGAACCTGTCTCATGGAGAGGTTGTGGCGTCCTTTCCACTGGTTGTAGCGACGGCAAAATTGACCGTAGCTTATGCTCCACTCCTGATGATCAATCCCTTCTTGCCATAACAGCGCGAGGGTGATCCCTTTCGCTTGCAGTTCCGTATGAATGGGGTCAAAGTCAATGACGTCATGCTTGGGTTGGCGGGATTGACGCTTGCCCAGCATGGCTTGAGCTTCGCTATCGGTCAGTCCCTGAAGTTGTTCGTAGCTCAGGTGTTTC
>NZ_JANQOY010000186.1 GCF_028285565.1 Acaryochloris sp. IP29b_bin.148 | reverse complement strand
CGTTGGGCTGGCTTGTGCCATGTCACCTGATGATCGCCAATGCCATTCTTGTTGCCTTTGCGGAAATCAGTCTTGCGGGCATGATGCTTACGCAACACTCCATCAGCCCCCTGTTGCTGAATGATGGCTAAATCAACATAGCTGCCATAGGCTTGGTCTGCCATAACCACATCACCGACCTCAAGGTCTGGGTAGAGCAAACGACTCATGACAATTTCACTGGTGCTCCAGGAGGCAATACAGGCTGACACCACTGCTCCAGTGACCAGACAGAAGAACACTACCAATCGGGCAATGGGGAAACCACAGCCTGCCGTTTGATTTCCATGTTGTGGGTATGACTCTTGGTTGGCCGCACTATCAGCCATCAACACGGTGGTTCCGTCGTAGACCTTGACGGGCCGACCACACCAGAGGTGCTCTGGGGAGAGGGTTTGCGCTAAGCACTCAGCGGTCTCGGGAATTAAGCGTTGCAACAGTGACTCTGGAAAGCGACTTCTGGCTTTGCTGTAGGCTCCAGTATCAGATGAGGGCGGTTGGATGCCAACCGCTGTGAGCCAAGTTGTGATGCATTTGACCGTGTTCCGAAGGCTTTTATCGGCAGATAGCACCTGGTAAAGCATGGCCCACAGCGTAACGATGGGGCTATATACCCGGTTGCGATAGGGGAATGCTTCTTCTTTAAGAAGTTCATCTAACCTTGAGGCTGGCAAGATATCTGTCCACGGTAAACCCAGGCTTTGGGAAAATTGCTGCTTGAGAATTTCGGCTGACTCAGACATAGTGAAAGACAGAATATTGATGGATTGCAAGTCTTGATTCTATACCTATCAAGACTTGCAGCCCTTTTCTACCTTCTTAAGTCAGTGACATTGATTATAAATATAATTCGCTTCCAAGGTAGTGTGTAAGGAGCCTGATAAAGATAGAGGTGATTGCTATATCATAGGTGTTTTAAAATGCCGCTAACTTATCCAAAAAGATAGAAGTTAAACTATCAATCATGGTGAGTTTTTTAGCGCTGACAGTTTCCCATTAGCAGACTATGAATTCACAAATATACTTAAGTTATTACTCGTTGATAAATAGGAAATTTCCAATGAAGAAAAGAGTATTTATATCAATTTTTCTTAGAACTACTGTATTTATTATTTCTATACTTTTTTTTGCGACAGTTGCTATACCTAACGCTGAAGCTGCAAGGCTTACAGTTGATGGCTGGAAAGTTGAGTATTGGCGTAACCATCCAATAGGAACACCAAGTGATAATTATAATCAGGCTGTAATTGTTATACATGGAAACAGTCGTAATGCAGATGATTATTACGACTACGTGATGCAAGCTGCAGAAACTCAGAGTCAATTAAATACTACACTTATTGTATCGCCGAAGTTTAAAGTATTGTCTGACTCTCCAGCAGATGATGAGCTATATTGGTCCAGTTCAGGCTGGAAAAAAGGATTTAAATCAAAGAATGGTTCCTTCACTCCTTCCTTTAGGGTTGTTGACCATATTTTGGGTAAAATCAATAACAACTTCCCAAATATAAGTTTTGTCACAATTGTTGGTCATTCGGCTGGTGGACAGTTTGTTCAACGGTATGCTGCACTGAACCAAAAACAGCAAGCGTTACGCTCGGACCTATCAGTACGTTACGTAGTTGCCAATCCTGGTTCATATATGTATTTGGATTCTACCCGTTCTGAAAACATAAGTGGTTGTACGGATTATGATAATTACAAATACGGAATGGCAAATTTGCCGGGGGTTTTAAGCTATACAAAGCTGAGCAAGACACAGATCCGCAATCAAATCACGTCACGATCGATATACCTACTTCTTGGTACACAAGATAACGATCCAAACAGCAATAGTCTTGATACGTCATGCAAGGCTAATGCGCAGGGATTCAATAGATATGCACGTGGACTTTTATATTATCAACATGTAAAATGCTTGAACTCAAGTGCAAATCACATCAAGGTGGAAGTTAATGGTGTTGGACATAGTGGGAAAAAAATGTTTAATGCCACTGAAGGAAGAAAAGTGATTTTTGATGACAACTGATTTCGGGTTTTATTCCCTGGTCGATTTTAGTTGTAACCCATTCCCTGCATAGCCTTCCATCGATACAAACTAAAATAACTCAAGCCTTTTAGTTTGACGCTCGTTAGGAAAGCATATACCCCAAACCAAGTCCAATCAATGGATTCTAACCTAATTGACCCTAGAGCAGTTCGAAACTTTTGTCTTGCCTCACCCTACACATCGGCAGTCATGGACCCCAAGCATTCACCCCAAGACAAGGCCACTCGCTCCCGATCCTGGTAGATACCCACCATCTCCCCGATCCACTCCATCGTCTCCGGTGGCCGCAGCTCGTTCACCTGAAACACATCGAACGTGTCCTCTAACTCAAGTGCTGCATCGAGACAAAACTCAGGACTTTCAAACGGAATTCTGATTAGGCTTTCCAGTTCCCTCTGTTGTGAACTAGTAGCCATTCTCAGCCTTTATTATAAGGGGTAAGACTATCTCCTTAGTCGATATCCAACCCCGCGTACAGTCTGTATCAGAGAGCTACCTAACTTTTTTCGCAGATAGCCCACATACACATCCACAATATTGGACCCTGGATCATAGTCATATCCCCAGACACGATCTAGGAGTTGCTGACGACTGAAGACTTGACCTGGATGCTGAAATAAAGTCTCAGCCAGTAAAAACTCCCGTGCAGGTAGTTCAATCCATTCCTCATTGACTTTAACTCTTCGAGTCCTTAAATCTAAAACTACATTATGAGCTGCCAAAGTCAGTGGTTTAGTGGTTGAAGTCTTTTTAACCGTTCTCAAACGAACTCGTACCCTTGCCAGTAACTCTTCAAATCGAAACGGCTTAGTCATATAGTCATCTGCCCCACCTTCAAGGCCAGACACCTTATCCTTAATATCATCTCTGGCAGTCAAAATAATGACGGGTAATTTAGACCCTTGTCCCCGTAAATCAGCCAGTATCTCGAATCCGTCTCTGTCAGGTAACCCTAAGTCTAATATCAATAGATCAAATCCTTCGCTCATCGCTAGTGTTAAGGCTGCTTGAGCGTCCCCGACAGTCGTAGTGAGATATCCGTGACTCTTTAGACCTTTCTCAATAAAGGATGCAATCCGTTGTTCATCCTCCACAATAAGGATATGGACCATTGGCAAAAAGCAGTTATTGAGCAATGACTTTCAAGACATAATCCTAGTGGTCATAAGTCGGTGTAAAGATCGGCCTCTCTCAAGCGAACGGTAAATCAGGTGCTTCGTGTTAGCGTTACTCTGCACTGGCAGCAGGATAC
>NZ_JANQOY010000154.1 GCF_028285565.1 Acaryochloris sp. IP29b_bin.148 | reverse complement strand
ATCCTACGGCAAGGTTGAAGCAGTTAAAGATGTCTCCTTTCAAATTCAACCGGGAGAGATTTTTGGCTTGCTAGGACCGAATGGTGCCGGTAAAACCACAACTTTGCGTTGTCTATGCAGCTTGGCCACACCTGACAGTGGCATGATTGAAGTGAATGGGGTCTCGGTACAAACCTATCCCAGAGCGGCCCGCCAATTATTGGGATATATTGCCCAAGAAGTCGCGTTGGATAAAGTCCTAACTGGCCGTGAGTTGCTACAGCTGCAAGCGGCCCTCTATCACCTGCCTGCCAAAACGATTGCCAACCAGGTGGAAAAAGTGTTGACCCTCCTGGATTTACAAAATTGGGCCGATACTAAAACGGGAACCTATTCTGGCGGTATCCGTAAACGGCTTGATCTGGCAGCTGGGTTGCTACATGAACCCGCTGTTTTGGTATTAGATGAACCTACCGTAGGGTTAGATATTGAGAGTCGAGTCGTCATCTGGGACTTTCTCCAAGAGCTACGAGAACGGGGCACGACGATTCTGATCACCAGTCATTATTTGGAAGAAATCGATGCCTTGGCCGATCGCGTCGCCATTATTGATCAGGGCACGGTGATTGCTGAAGGGGCTCCCACGGAACTTAAAGACCAGGTCGGCGGCGATCGAGTCACTCTGAAGATTCGAGAATTCACTTCTGAACAAGAGGCCCAACAGGCCCAAGCTATGACCACTGCCTTGCCCTTTGTCCAAGATGTGATTATTAACCCGGCCCAAGGCAACTCCTTGAATATGGTGGTGTCTTCCCAAGGAGATGCCCTGTTGAGTATTCAATCGGCCCTGAAAGAGGCTGGGTTGCCGATTTTTAGTATTGCCCAAGCCCGTCCAAGTTTGGATGATGTGTATCTGGCTGCCACGGGGCGAACCTTGTTGGATGCGGAGATGGCGGCTGCGGGCACGCGCGATCGCAAAAAAGAACGCAAAGAAAATATGCGGTAGTCCACGATCGATTAGGATCAAAGGGCTGCCTGTGGATCCTACATTTCACCTGAATCTAGATACCCAACTTTTAAAATTTTGTTATGACCATCACCTCTGCTAATGCCAATTCAATCGCTGACTCAGGCGTGCAAACTGATTTATTAACCACACCGGGGATTATCTCTGGCGAGTTTTTACAAGAAACCGTGGCCTTAACCCGTCGCCTTTTTATTCAGCTCAAGCGACGGCCCACCACGTTAATTGCAGGCATTATTCAGCCCTTGATGTGGTTGGTCCTCTTTGGCGCTCTCTTCAAAAATGTCCCGGAAGGCTTATTTGGCACGAGTCAAAGCTATGGCCAGTTTCTAAGTGCAGGCGTCATTGTGTTTACGGCCTTTAGCGGTGCCTTAAATGCAGGGCTTCCCGTGATGTTCGACCGGGAATTTGGATTTTTGAATCGGCTATTGGTGGCGCCATTGGCGTCCCGATTTTCAATTGTGATGGCATCGGCGATCTTTATCACCACCCTCAGCCTGATCCAAACGCTGGCGATTATGGCCTTGAGCTTCTTGATGGGAGCGGGCTTACCCAATGCATTAGGCTTAGCCATCGTGGCCCTGATCGTGTTGCTGTTGGTGTTAGGGGTGACGGCTCTAAGTTTGGGTCTGTCCTTTGCCTTACCCGGTCATATCGAGCTGATTGCCGTTATTTTTGTCACGAACTTACCGCTTTTGTTTGCGAGCACGGCTTTAGTGCCCTTGGCCTTTATGCCCACTTGGCTACAGGTTGTGGCCAGCTTGAATCCGCTGAGCTTTGCCATTGAGCCTATTCGTTACCTCTACCTACACAATGACTGGAGTTTTACGAGCGTTGTGATGGAGGCCCCTTGGGGCTCTGTCAGCTTGGGAGGGTCTTTGTTACTGCTGTTTGGGTTTGATGCGATCGCACTTCTGAGTATTCAAAAACTTCTCTATCGCCGTCTCAGCTAATCTCAATTCTTGCGTTTTTGGAGCTGGTGTTGTGGAGGGAATCTATCCCAATTCTCCAGCTCTTTTTCATTGAGTTTGGTCTGCTCATCAATTTGGAGAATTTCTTCCGCATCCTGCAAGGGTCTGCGGTTGAGCAGTTTAATTTCTCGCTCTAATTGCCGATGACCAGCTTGGAAAAATTCTTCTGCCGCATTGTTAATCGCAAAGAAGTCTGACGGAATCGTGGGCATTGCCGTTGCAGGTGCTGCCAGCAGCCAGAGCAAACACCCTACACTTGCTGATAATTGACCGATTTGAGTCTTGTGGATCAACATTGCGTCATACCGTTGTGCATGGCAACAGGTCGTCAGATTGTAGAATTTTGTCTTATCTCTAATCTAACTGCTTTCAAAAATCTCTGTTTTTTGACAGAGGAGACTGGTGCATCGCAAAAAGCATAAGGCGATCAACAGAGTGGCTACACTCACTTCACGACCAGGAATTTCAGGACTCTTTTTAGCATGGTCACGCATTTCCTGAACCAGCGATCTCTAAAATCACCAAGGACCCCTATTTTGACCCGCCAAACTCCAGTTTCCTCTAACTCAGTTCTTTTTCAACGAATGGCAGACCATATCCAGGCTGCACCTCAACAGCAGATGACCTTTGCTGAGTTTATGGAGTGGGTTCTGTATGACCCCGACCAGGGCTACTACGCGACCAACCAAGTGCAAATTGGGGTGGCGGGTGATTTCTTTACCTCTCCCCATTTATGTCCTGACTTTGGTGAATTACTAGCTGAACAATTTTTGGATATGTGGGTGACGATGGGACAACCCACACCCTTTACGTTGGTTGAGATGGGTGCAGGTCAAGGATTAGTGGCTGCCGATGTGCTGAAGTACCTAGCGACCCGCAAACAGCCTGCCGATTTATCGGATCGCTATACAGACTTTTGGGCTGCTTTACAATACATCATTGTGGAAAAAGCAGAAGGCTTAATCGCGGCACAACAGCAATTGCTAAAGCCTTTTCAGTTTGCGCCTCATAAAGTGCAATGGATGGGGTTTGAGCAGCTTCCTGAGACTGGGATAGTGGGCTGTTTCTTTTCTAATGAACTGGTTGATGCGCTGCCCGTTCATGCATTTGTTGTCCAGGATGGCGCCTTGCAAGAAGTGTTTGTGACAGTTGATGCAGCGTCCAGATCTTTTACCGAGGTGATTTCAACCCCATCGACTGACCGCTTAGCTGAGTATTTAGCTTGGCAAGACATCGATATTGGGACAGGGTATGGAGATGGGTATCGAAGTGAGATTAATTTAGCGGCACTGGATTGGTTAGAGACGGTTTCTCAAAAGCTAAAACGGGGATATGTACTCACGATTGATTATGGCTACTTAGCCCCGCAATATTACAGCCCACAGCGGCAACAGGGCACATTGCAATGCTTTCGACAGCATGGTGCTCATCAAGATCCCTATGCCTATCTTGGTGCCCAAGATATTACGGCTCACGTTAACTTTTCGGCCTTAGAGAAACAGGGGTTGGCTTACGGGTTAACGCCAGTGGGCTATACCCAACAAGGGTTGTTTTTAATGGCGTTGGGCCTGGGCGATCGCTTAGTTGCCAATAACAACACGAGTGATATCGCTCAGCTGAATGAGGTGATTCGGCGGCGAGAAACCTTGCAGTCTTTAATCAACCCGCTGGGACTGGGTGGCTTTCAAGTCCTGATTCAAAGTAAAGGGTTAAATGAGCAGGAACAAAGTCAGGTTTTGAAAGGCTTACAAATGCCTTGATGGGCCTGGGTGATTATTGACTCTTGTCTGCAGTCGTGTCTTGCCAACCGAGCTGTACGGCTTGCTGTAACGATAGATCTGCCGCTTCTGTTTGGCCCACTTTTTGCAAGGCTTGGCTGAGGTTCACATAAGACTGAGCTTCGTAGGGAGAGAGCTGGATGGCTCGACGATAGGCTGCGATCGCACCCCCGTATTGCTGCTGTTGCATTAGCACTTTCCCCAGGCTGGTATGGGTTGGCGCTGTTTCTGGTAGGAGCCGTAGCGTTTGATGATACGCTGCGATTGCCTCCTGCGGTTTCTCCTGGAGAACCAGCACATCTCCCCAAGATTGATAAAGATGTAAGTCGGCTAAAGTGGGGCTAATTTCCTGTGCTCGTTTTACATCAATAGGGTTGGCCCCCATCGCATCTTTATGAACGGTGTAGATTATTGCATCATTCCCCATCCGATTAGCCCGATAGGCCGATTGGATAACTTGGGGAGAGATAGCCTTGCTTCGCTGTTGAAAGAATTGAGACGCTGCCGTGATGTCAGCAGGAGTGCCCGTAGCGGTGGCTAAACAATGATGGGCAGCAGAATTTTGGGTATCAATGTCCAACGCTTGGCGGCAATATCGCGCTGCCATTTTAGGTTGTTGGTGGGTCAGTAGCAACCGTCCCAACTGGGTGTAGGCATATACTTTTTTGCTGGATGCTTTTAGCAATATATCCAAGGCTGCTTCGGGGCGCTGTAGCTGGACTAGGGTCTTGGCAACGTCCCTGTTGGCATACGGATTGAGCTGATATTCCTGCTGAAAATAGGTTAAAGCGGTTTCAAACTGACCTTGTTGGAATTGAACCTGACCTAGGCAAGACCATAGGTCTGCCAGCGTTCGATTTTTGGCAGCTGTATCTCGATAGACTGCCAGAAATTGAGGATTGTTGAGAATCTGTTGGGCTTGCTGGCACTGGCTTTCAGCCTGAGCTAGGCGGTTGGACTGGATCAGCTGCTTTGATTGTTTCAGCAAATGCTGGACATAAATCTGTTGGAAGGGGTGATCGGATTGAAAGTACTGCTGCGATACCTCCTTGGCTTCATCCACTTGGTTGTGATCCACTAAAAATTGGATAAAGTCCTGGGCCATCGGTTTTTGGCTGATGGGGTCTATCCGTTCGAGCGCCTTGCGAAATCCTGATTTTGCGGGCTCGATCCGATTCAGTGAGCTGAGACTGACGGCTAATGCTTGATCCGCGTAAGCCTCTTGCATCGGTTGGCTGAGATGTTGACTATCGATTTCAAGCCATTTCAGGTAGGACGCTCGTGCTTCGTCTACGCGGTTGGCGCGAACCAAGGCGTCACCGAGTAATCGGTGATGATAACCTGAGGGGTCCCTGGGCAAGGTCTGGCCAAACGCTATCAGAGCCTGATCTACTTGATTATTTTTAACGAGTACATTACCTAAGTATTCATACATCAACTGATCCGGTTTTGCCGTGATCGCTTGGCGATACGCTTTGATTGCTTCAGGCAACCGTCCTTCAGCCTCTAATGCGAGTCCTAGCCGAAAATGAACTTCTGCTTCCTGCATCGCTTTGGGGGCCTCAGGATAGTCTTTTGTGATGCCCTGGCGGAAGGTTGAAATGGCATCTTCTATCTTGTTCTGTTTCACTAAGGCTTTGCCCCAGCTTTGATAGATGCGCGAAATATTGGAAGGCTTTAAGGCAATGGCTCTTTGATAGTGCCGAATCGCTGTATCGACCTGATTTTCAGCCACCAGAACCAAGCCCAACTGATGATGAGCTTCTGCATCTTTAGGGTTGAGCTTGAGGGCCTGTTCCCACACCTGGGTTTGTTGGATTTTTGCTAACAACCGCTCCACTGGACTGTCTTGTTCATCGGAGTTTTTCACTGTATCCGCAACAGGCTGAGCTGGTGATGGATGAGTCGAAATCAGATGGTAACGAGATAACAGACCAATAGACAATACTCCTAAGCAAGCAAGGGATAGGGCTATCTTCTTTTTCATGGCGATTCAGGGGGGCAACCCTTCCTGAGGGAAGGTCACGGGCACCAAACGATATGAATAGTATCGGTGACTTTGCTGATAAGTTCCGTGATATGGGCCTGAAAGGAAAGTGACACTTATCACGCTGCCAGCGAGGAATCTAAACGTGTCTGATCGATCAAGATACCTTTTTTAGCAGCTTACGCCAGATTGTCTGTAGGCGAAGTTGGGTGATTCGCATCGGTGTGAGCGGCACAATGCCGTCTTGTTGATGGGGTTGAGCGTCAAAGAAAGCGTTAATTTCAGCCAAAATTACCTGCAGTCTGTGCAGAATATTTTCTGTCCGATATTCAGCTAAGACCGCTTCTGACAGACCGACGGTTTTCTCAGACTGCAACACCTGCTGAATCCGCTGCACATCAAATGTGAGAGAGTGCCCTGCAATCTTGTAACAGTTGAATCCTGGATCTAAGTAATCCGACAAACCGCCGTTAATACTCGAAAACACCTGGCAGCCACAGGCCATTGCTTCCATAGGCTGTAACCCAAAGCCTTCACTCACTTTTTGTTGCGCCCAATATTCGGCTGAATCGTAGAGATAGACTTTGGCCCGGTTAAAGAGTTTCGATAAATCTTCGACATAGCTATCGACCACCATGACGTTGCAAACCTGCTGTAATGCTGGAATCAGCTCTTGCAACAGGTAGGTTGAGGATTTCCGGGCTTGGACTAAAACATCAATATCCCGGTCGAGATTCAAATTTTCGAAATTATCCGAAATTTGATTGGGTAAGTAGTACAGCAGAGAATGGGGCGATCGCTGTCCCCAATAGCCCAAGGTATTTCGACTAACGGTGATAATTGGCACCTTGGCAGGGAGGTTAAAGCCATAGCCCGAGCTGTGGGCATGGTAAATCACGTTGTAGTCCCTTAACTGCTGTGCGAGCTGACCCACATCAAAGCCCCAACTAATCACCAAAATGGCTTGTTCGAGGGGCTGATTAAGCAAATCAGCTAAGAAGAGAGTGTCGGGCTCGCGCTGCTTGTAGGTGACCACTTCTGCCGCACAGATCTGCTGGGCCAGTTTTAGGGTTTTTAGCTCTGCCCAGAGGCCACCACAGGCATACTTACCCCCTAATCCCGGAACTAGAAAATATAACTTGCGCATCGCTCAAGCCCGTCGACTAGAGATAAGTGTAAGCCGCCAATGCTGAATTTGAACGTTGAATACTAAGATTAGAGAGTTCTGCACCAAGCCCGGATCTTCCCATGCAACCTCGCCGAATTGCCCGTGAATTGGCACTTTTAAGTATTGGTCAATTGCCTAGCAATTCCGATCGCCTTGCCAACCAAGATTTGCAAGCCGTGATGATTACGGCGGTACGGACCCTGGTGGCGGAAGTCCAGGAGGCGCTGGAAACGGCGAGTGCTGAACTGAAACGAGGTAGCGATCGCATTCTCGATAGCGAACTCAAAGCCATTGATGTGCAGAGTTCACGAGCGATGGTTACCGAAGCCATTGACCTCACCAAAACAGCTGTCAACCGCTTGGGGTTAGCCATTGATTTTCCCGAATTTATTCAGCTCGCTAACCAACAGTCCGTCCGCGACTATACCCTCGATTTGATTGCCGCCGTTCACCACTATCGTGATGACATTGACCAAATCCTAGAAAACTCCTTAGTGGATTGGCAGCTGCATCGGTTGGCTCATATCGATGCCAACTTGCTGCGACTGGCCGTTGCCGAAATGAAGTATTTGGATATTCCCAATCAAGTCGCCATTAACGAATCCGTCGAGCTGGCCAAAAAATATAGTGCTGAAGAGGGTCATCGCTTTATTAATGGCGTTTTGCGCCGGGTAACCCGCCAGATCGCGGTACCTTAAAGATGCGGTAGGTTAAAGTCAGATCAGCCCCCGTTGTGATGCGTTAGGACAAGGTCATGGTTTTCAATTGGTTTCGTCGCCAATTTAATAAGGAAGAAGCCGAAGAGCAAGAGACAGCACCTGCGGTAGAAGCAGAACAAGATCCCTCCACTGCAGAGAGCGGCGACGACGAAACCAGTGGTGAGGAGACGAGTGAAGCGGAAGATTATCGCAGTTGGGCCGAAGCCGCTTTCCAAAAAATCCAAGAGCGACAACACGAAGACACAGCTGCAATCACTGCAGTGGAGACTGATGTAGACACAGAAAACACCTCTACTACTGATGTAGCACCAGCAGCTCCCGATCTAGACGATCCAGAGACAGACTCTGCTTCTACGCCCGACGTAGCACCTGCCACTGCTGAGGCAAAAGAACCGGATGAAGATGTTGCCGAAGCGCCTAAGCCAGCAGAAACACCAACCCCTGTTGCTAAAACGGTGACTCCACCGCCCTCCAAACCGTCTTCTCAACCAGATCTAGCCTTTGATGAAGGGTTTTTATGGTCAGCGGAAGTGTTGGCCGCCCAGGGGCGTCGGCCAGAAGAGGTTTCGGTGGAAGAAATTTCTTGGCTCCAGAAGCTGCGACAAGGACTAGGAAAAACGCGGCGCGGCTTAGCCAACCAGCTCAAATCAGTGGTGGGCCAAGGTCCCTTAAATGCCGATGCAGTGATGGAAATTGAATCGCTGCTTTTACAGGCTGATGTAGGCATTACCGCCACCGATAAATTGATCGAAGCCTTGCAAGAGAAAGTACGAGAAGAAACCCTGCCCCCGGATGCTGCGATCTCATATCTGAAACAGATTATGCAGGATATCCTCGATGCCCCCACCCAACGCGACTATAGCGCCAACTTTGCTCCCAAACGCCAGGGGATGAATATCTGGTTGATGACCGGAGTCAATGGTGCCGGTAAAACCACCACCATCGGCAAGCTCGCCCATATCTCTAAGGAATCGGGCTATTCCTGTTTGATTGCAGCCGCGGATACCTTCCGAGCCGCCGCCGTGGAGCAAGTCAAAGTCTGGGGCCAACGCAGTAATGTTGATGTGATTGCCAATCCTGGCCAAAATACAGACCCCGCCGCCGTTGTCTTTGATGCAATTACCGCTGCCCAAAAACGAGATATTAACCTGTTGCTGGTGGATACTGCCGGACGCTTGCAAAACAAGAAGAACCTGATGGATGAACTGAATAAAGTCCGTCGCATTGTCAGTAAAAAAGCCCCAGATGCCCATATCGAATCGCTTTTGGTCCTAGATGCAACCTTAGGTCAAAACGGTCTACGACAAGCCCAGGTCTTTTCAGAAGCGGCAGAGCTAACCGGCGTCGTACTTACAAAATTAGATGGATCGGCAAAAGGAGGCGTCGCTTTGGCAGTCGTTCAGGAACTCGGACTGCCCATTCGGTTTATTGGGGCGGGGGAAGGTATTTCTGATTTACGCCCTTTCTCTAGCTATGAGTTTGTAGAAGCGCTGCTGAGTACCTAGCCATTTTTTTTCGTCTGGGCGTCGGCGTATTCTCCTATCCTTTCCCGACTAAAAATACGTATCAAAGGATCAATTGTGGCAATCCGACTAGAATTGCGTTATATAAGATTGAAGGAAACAATTGGCATGCGCCTCTTTGTTTCCCCTTTGAGAGTATTTTTATCGTTTTCTTAGTCATTCTTGGCAAATCTCTGATATTTTCTAAAGCTAGCCACCCTTTCTCTCTGTTTTAGCAATGGGTCTAGACTATTCTCCCTAAACGAAAAATCTATCAAGAGATACTGTTCTTGTTCTCAGTTCTCTTTACTTTTCTTTAGTTAAAGTTCAATCCACCATAGGGTTGACAAGAGTGCTAAGCTTACTGAGCATAACTCCCAACACCTGCTCTCCACCTCTGTTGCATAGGCTAATATTTGCCTGTATGTCCCGAGTTCCGGTCCCTAACCAACCCTCCCAGTCCATGGATCTTGACTATCCAGGGATGGCAACTAATGTGGCCACGGTCACGGCTCTCCAGGAACTGGTTTCTCATCTGCGACGTGAGCAGGCGAAAGCTCAAGACTTATTAAGTTCTTTAAGTTTTTCATTAAGGAGCTTTAATAATCTCAATCAGTTTTTAGCGCTGATTCCGCTGATTGTCAGCCGTGTCACCGACGCTGATGCAGCCGCTTTAATTCTGTTTCGTCCCAATGGTCAGATTTCTCTAGAGCAGCTGTACTGCCATGAAGGACAGCAATGTCGCAATATTCGCTTTGCCCTAGAGAAGGTCACCAGCCAGTTCTCTCTCAATGGAGCGTCTACCACTAAACCCACCCTGATTCTAGAACAGCATTTAGAACAGCATCTGGCGTCAGAATATCGGTGGTTTAGCACCGCGATTTTGGTGCGTAATTTTGAGCTACACGAGCGGGGACGGCTTTACCTATTTAGTAGCGACCCAGAGTATGAATGGACCGAAACTCGGCAGAAGCTCGCCCAACTGGTTGCGGATCAGACAGCTGTTGCCATTGAAAATGACACCCTGAACGCTCAATTACGACAGCAAGAGCGCATTACCCGCGAGTTAGAGATTGGGGCAGAAATCCAGGCTCGGTTATTGCCCAATTATTCACCCAATATCGAGGGGGTTGCTTTAGCGGCCACCTGTCAGACGGCGAATCAGGTGGGTGGAGACTACTATGATTTTATTCCGATCTATCGACAGCTTCCGACGCCCCGTCACTATCGACTCAATCAAGCCGATCGCTGGGGTTTAGTGATTGGCGATGTGATGGGCAAAGGGGTCCCAGCAGGGTTGATTATGACCATGACGCGGGGCATCTTGCGGGCCGATGCTTTACATCACCATTCCCCCGCTGAGATTTTGAAAAACCTCAATCAGGTGATGTATGCCGATTTAGAAAACTCGAATCGGTTTGTGACCCTCTTCTATTCAGAGTATGACCCTAAAACCCGTCAACTCAGCTTTAGTAATGCAGCCCATAATCCCCCGTTACTATGGCGAGCCCGTCAGGATGTGATTGAGCGACTGGATACGGATGGAATGTTGATTGGCTTAGATGCCAACACGGACTATCAGGAAGACCAGGTGACCCTAGCCCCTGGCGATACGATTATTTACTACACAGACGGGTTTACCGACGCGGCCAGCCCAAATGGCGATCGCTTCGACGAAGAAAATTTGGTGGCTGCGTTTCAAGAAGCCTGCCACACTTGTCATGGTCCCCAAGCAATTCTCGATCACCTCTTTGAGCGGTTGCAAGACTTTATGGGAGAACGGAATCGGAATAATGATGACGTCACCTTGATTGTCATGCAAATTACGCCCATGCTGTTGACGTTTTAGAATCCCAAGATTGAGCAGTCTATCGATCTGAAGTGGTTGCGTAAATGGTAACTACCTGGGATGTACGTATGGATACGGCCATAATCGTAATATCCACCGTATAGAATTCGTAAGCATCATGGCACAGGATCACAAGCGTTCAGCCTCTCTATGGGGGACTGTGGTAGGGGCAGTTCTGCTAGTGAGTTGTTCAGCCCCTATGAGTGAATCAGCCTCTGACTCAGGAGCGGCACCCCCAGCTGCTCAGTCGGAGCTGGCCAGCTCCACAGACAACACTGTGTCAGCATCGGCGACAGCGGCCACGCCACAGGCAAAACCACAATTGATTAAGCGGGCCAATATGACCCTCAGGGTTGAAAAAGTGACCCCGACGCTCAAAAAAGTTGCTCAAGTGGTTCAGAGTCAGCAAGGCGATGTCGTGGGTCTCCAGGATCAGGTGCCTCCCGATGAATCGATCCGCCATCGGGCTTCAATGGAACTACGCATTCCGCAGGCAAAACTGGAGCCGACACTGGAGCAACTGGCTCAATTAGGAACGGTGCAGAATCGCTCCATTGAAGCGGAAGATGTGTCGAATCAACTGGTTGATTTTCAAGCCCGCTTAAAAAATCTGCGCAAATCGGAAGAGGTCGTCTTAAAAATTATGGATCGATCAGGTTCTGTGGCGGATGTTCTCAAGGTCACCCAAGAACTCAAAACGATTCGTCAAGAGATTGAACAAATTGACGCCCAATTAAAACGCTTACAGAATCAAGTCGCCTATTCCACAGTAAATCTTAGGTTAGAAGCTGCGATCGCAACCACGCCTCCACAAGACTCCTTAGGGGATCGTCTACAAGAGGCCTGGTCTCAATCAACCCATGCGGTGATCAATATCACCTTTAATCTATTGGGCATCCTCGTTTGGCTTTTAGTCTTTCTGCCTTATCTACTGGCCATTGGCTTAGGCATCTTTCTCACTAAGCGGTTGATACAACGCCGTATTCACCCAGCGAATGCCCAACACTCTGCTTCTGAAGTGGACGCTGATGGTCGGTAGCTGAGCTTATATCTAGGGAGATAAAGTGCTAAAACCCTCTGCAAGAGAGGGTTCAGTGGATATCCTTGGATTATATTGAACTGTCTATTAATGGAGCTGACGGGAGTCGAACCCGTGTCCGCCCTAGCTATTAGCTCCCCATTCATTCACAGGCTTAGCTTTTCTAATCCTCAAAGCGGGAATCGTCACTTATCCCGGACGATGGGATGCTCTATCGAAAGTCTTAACAAAAAGGGCCAACAGAGAAACCCTAGTTGTGCATCCGTTGGGGTTTATCCATAGACCTTAACGGAGTCAATCTACAGATGCTCAAACCAAGTTAGGTTTTTTTAGGCAACAGCAGTAGCCGTGCGCTGACGAGCGAAAGATACGATGTTGTTCGCA
>NZ_JANQOY010000141.1 GCF_028285565.1 Acaryochloris sp. IP29b_bin.148 | reverse complement strand
ATTGAGCAGGTTTCGGGGAAGTGATGTCGGGGGTGGTGTTGGGGGTTGTGGGGTTTGCGATGGTCGAAGACCGCCCTTCGGGCATCGCGCCATCGATACCATCCTTGATATCACACCTATTAATTCCACCCAGACTTTCACCTTTTAAAATTCTCGACGGATTCTGTATTACCTAGCATTATCACCCCTATCCACTCAAGCTAAGGTTTAGCTTTTCATTTTCCGCACGGATTCTATATTACCTAATTAACCACATTAATCCACACCCAAAAACTATAAAAACGACCCCCAAGTTCTTCCAGTTTGGGAGGTCGTTGATGCCTTACCTAAATTATATCGAGGTGACTTATCATACTCAACGAAAATACCTCATTAGCAATACTCAGCAAGTCCATTCCCACATCAACCAAGCCGCTTTACCGATTGCATCAGCGGCTCCATACGCCAAAGGGTATCGGTCGAGTGATTGGCATTCAACAATGCCCAGGTCCTGATCAGGCTCGCTGGTTCTATCGACGCTCTGATGTCCCCGATCAAGAGGCCATCTGGGAACCCACTTGGTGGGTCGAGGAACAGCTCTGGCCTGCACTTGATACTTTCATGATTTCCATTGAAAAACCTGAGCTGGACAAACCCCACACAGTTTATCTGGCTACGGTTGAGGAGCTAATGAAAGACTTCTACAACATTAGTCAGAAAATGTCGGAATGTGGCGAGTCTTGGAAAATTACGCTGGAACGGCCTAAATTCGACACTGAAGACGGGGAGTGATGAGCGCTTTTTTTGAACTGAGATTTGTGATTGTAAACCTGATGCCAAATCACAGAGGCATCGGGCTATCTCGTTCATCCGGGCAGCAGTACGCAGCAGTTGCAGGGAAATATTCTACCAAAAACAGTAAAACGGCCTCCCAGTTCTTCCGGTCTGAGAGGTCGTTGACTCATTCCTCTAAATTATATCGAGGCTACCCACCATGCTTTACGACAAGCCGCTATTACAAAGTAAACCCAAGTTCCGCATTCACCAGTATGTGAGTACATCCAGACTCGATGGCCGTATTACAGGGATTAGACAAGAGGTTGAGGGTAATCATCAGCAATGGTGGTATCAACTGATGTCAGCAGGACCAGAGAATACCACCAGTTATTCCTGGTGGCCGAAGGATGGCTTGGAGGAAATCCACGATATCTTTTCAGTCGATTTGATGGAAGGAAATGACCAAATCACTGGAATGTATGTTGGCTCTGTAGATGAAGCCATAGAATTTGTCCGTCAATACGGGGAAGCAGCGCTGAGGGTCTATGAGCAAATGGGCCGTAAGCAGGAAGTACGGATCTCGTTTTAGGATGTGCGGGATAGCGATGATGAGCCAGAGGACTGCAACGATGAGATGGAGTCCGAAACAGTCTCAATACCTTAAACCCAGAACTTTTAGATTCCACCTAGATTCTATATTGCCAAGCCAAGCCACTTCACCACATCCAAGCAATCGGAGGTAAGCCATTGAAACTCAAATTTCATAAAATCTTGTCAGCTCACAACATAGCGCTGGCGTCCTTTTGGATAATAGCGATGACCTCATGGAGTGGCCTAGCCATATTGCACAAAACAGGGGACAACAAATTAACCCCCCATGAATGGGTCTTTGTTATTACCGGGTCATTGTCCCTGATTGGTGGGTGCTGCTTGGCTAAAGCAAAGTCAGGCAACTGGACTCTTGAAAATGAAAAGCCCAATCATCACATAGGTGATTTTGGAGATGATCAAGGGTCCAGATCTCGTGATGAGTATGTCCATAACCATCTCATTCTGAAGACTTCGTTTGATTTAGTGGAGAGAGAGCGACAAGCTAGACGCAAACTAATCGCGAAGATTAGCGATTTTGGCACTGGCTCTAATCCATTGGAGTCTTTACAAGAGGCTATTCAGATTTGCTCAGATCCTCGCCTCTGGATTGAACCTGCCAGGGCCGAGACGGTTCATATGGATGTTGAACGGTTTTACCGGGAGGGAAAAATCTGGCCCATTGTCCACGAGAACAGAATCATGTGGAGTCTCAATCCTGACTATGATCCACCGAATAATATTGAAGAAGTCGAGCAAACACCATTCCGTCCCTATCCCTATTGCCTCTGGTGTAAGTACTTCGGCGCACATGATAATTTTTGTGCGGTTGTCCCTTTTGGCTGGACAGATGACCTATTAGAGCGGTGCCAAGAATTTGACTCTGAATACTGGGATGCTGAAACTCTAGCTGTTATTGACGACAGCATTCCATTCTAAGGAGGGGATGTTGGTAAATGGAGTTGTGATCGCAACATCTGGAATTCTAACCCCAACACACGTAAAACAATGCTGACACTATTTCTTTGGTGCAGAAAAACATGAGGTGCGCTGCATACAATCTACCGGAGAGTCTGACGATATCGCCTCTACCCATAGACTAGAGGTGGGGGGAACCCAGTGATAGCCGTGGTCTTTTTGTAGACTAGCACACAGGATCTTTGCGCTGAGTATTGCTGTGGCGTTCTCGTAGGTGTAAACCTCTAGTTCTGCGAACGGTGGTGCTTCAAACTGGAGTTGCTGGCTCGGCAAAAGGGTACGTTCTAAGAACTGGTGAGGAAGAGTGACAACTCTCACAACCTGAATTGCTTGGGTTTTATTAACGTAGGAACAGGAAACGTTGTTGTTTGCTGCTTCTTCGCTACGCTGTTTCTCCGTCCTGCGAATTAGCGTCTTCATCCAGCTTGCTCCTTTTCCTGTGATTGATTGCTATTTTTTGCAACAGTATCCCCTCTCCACCGTTTAGAGAAAGCCTATCCAAGAAAGATGTGGACACTGTGAGGAAAATTGACTTTCTGCTAAGTTTGCCCAATATCGAGACATTTCCGATCCAATTCCCTGATTTCTCCAGCCTGGAGCCGTCACCATTGCTCTAAGTCGCCACGCAGCATCCCCGTGCCAGGTTGAGAGAATGAGGGTACACAGCAGATGACTTCTCCCTGCTGGTTTAATGCCCCATAATGTCGGGTTTCCTGGTCCTGGTCTTCTGGGGAAATGACCTCAGCGATAGGTAAACCTGGCCGCAAAACTTGGTGTCGAAGTTGGAGGATATGATCGGCGGTCGTCCTGGTGAAGGTGATCATGAGCCTGGGTTCTGGGGCATGATCGCTGATCCATCATTTAAGATAAATCTGGCATTGGACCGCACCAGCGTTTCAATACGGTCCAGTCGATTTGGGTCTTTGGTGGTCATCGCTGTTCCTCGTCTCTGGAAGCCAAGGGTTGCAAAGCTTTGATATCTGTTATCCAGCGATGCAGGGCACTTTCTGCAAGATCCCTGCT
>NZ_JANQOY010000139.1 GCF_028285565.1 Acaryochloris sp. IP29b_bin.148 | reverse complement strand
AAGTATTGCTAGAGCGTCGGGAGCTGATTCATGGGTTGACGAACTTCTATTGGTGGCAGGAGGCAGTAAGTTAATTATGGGTGATTAAACGGATTTGATATTATTTTAGAATCCCACTCAAAGCATGTATCCCTCTTTTATCACTTTAGGTAGATAAAAGAGGGATATGTCTTCCAATGATGAACCTATCCTGTTGATCGGCTTGTCTGTCATACCCAAATTTGGCGTAATTAAAGTCCAGTGCGCCATAGCCTCTTAGGCTTCCGAGTGACCCATGAAAACATTTACTTCCCTGTTACCAACTTACGACTTCATACACGCGTCATTTCACTGTGTTTTCACATTTTTTTGTCACTGTTATCGTGCTTGTTCGGTCGAACATTTGTAATATGATCCAGCCACAAGTATTATCATAAGCCCAGAAGTTCTTACGTCGACTTAAATTTATTGCATGAACCTTTTCTAAAGGAGTTTTTAGTGAATAAACTTGTCATCTGGGGCATCATTACCTGTGGTCTAATGGTCGGTGCGACATCAGCGTGTCAATCCACACAAGAATCAGTCGACAATAATCAGCCTGCAGAAGAATCGGCAGACAATAACCCATCCACACAAGAATCAGCGGCCAACAATCAGTCTGCAGAAAAATTGGTGGAAGTTAAACTGAACGATGATATTGACGAATCCCGAGGCTATTGCCTAGATATCGCTGGTGGACGCGGTACCAAAGCACCTATAGAAAAAGGACTGCAAGCGCACACCTGCTACGATTACACGGGAGGTCTTCTAGAAGATCAAAGTTTTGATGCTTCGCTTATTGAACAAGGACAATTTAAGATACCGTACTTCGATGTTTGTATGACAGCTTCATCCACAGAAGCCGGTGCTAATCTTGAGCTGGCTACCTGTGACAGTACAGATACACAAAAGTTTTCACTAGAGTCTAACGGAAACCTAACTTTGCAGGCAGCTCCCGAGTTATGTGTCACAGTTAGCAGCACTGAAAAGAAAGAGGGGCGGGGCGCAACACCTGTTCATGTGATGCGACCTCTGTCACTACAACCATGCAGCGCAGACAATGTAGAGTATCAAGCATGGTCGACTTTTAGCTTGTAGATTCAGACATTGCGGCTCTGGTGCGTGGTGTCAAAGCGGAAGATATACTTTTGGTGCTACTCGCAACATACTGCTCTGAAGCTTCAGTGTAGAGTGGTCGGATTGCTGAATTCCTTAAAGGAACGAAACAATGGCAAAATGCGTTGACCAAGTTTATGCAACCGATTTTCTTGACATTGGTTGTAGTGGAGAACTCGATGCTAAATTGCTTCCTGCGCGAGTGATCCTTACCGATCTACACAATAAGACAAATTGAATGATAGCTCAGTCTACTCTCAGGTTTTCACGTTACTCTATAAGTACTGAGCTTGGGTGAAGTTCATTACCAAGGGCTAAGCGACTCAAATTTAGCCAAACATGATGTTCTGTAATCAGTCATGGGGTAATGTACGGGGGAATGACTGATACGATTCCCCACGGCTGACCTCAAACGGAGGTAACCGTATGAAGTACCCAACTCTAGTATTAGCAACCCTGCTAACAGCCTTCTCTGTTGATGTGGCCGTTGTTAAAGCAGAAAACGTTGCGCAAGTTCAACCTGACGAACCCATTTTATTAGCCGGTAGGCATCGTCGTGGTGGATTTAAACATCGGCGACGGATTTATCCACGTCGTTTTAGAAGATTTCCTCATCGCAATTTTCGGCATCGTAATTTTAGATCTTTCCCGGGACGGTCTCACCATAGATCTATTCACCGTCGTCGTTTTGGTCGACGCTTTTATCCTAGTTTTCGACACTACCCTCAGTATCGTAGACGGTATCGCCATTACTCTCCCTACTACTATCCTTCCTCACGGAGGCTGTTCCTGTATCGCTCTACCTTCCCCGGTCGGCGCTCCTATATTGCGCCAGAACATATCGGTCCAGAGGGTCAATACGATCACCAAGGGTTGGCTAAGCGGGTGATCTTAGGGATGGTTGCAGATCCAGCCCTGAAACCCTTATTAGCAACGTTGGATATTCAACAACAAGGAGACAAAGTATTGCTGAGCGGTGAAGTTCCTGAGCAGGGTGCTTTAGACAAAATGGTTGAGCTAGTCAAAAACACTAAGGGCGCGAGAACAGTTGATATCACTGAGGTGGTCGTGCTGTCTGAGTCTGAATCGGAGGGTGGATGATCGACTAGATACAGCAATAGGGATTTATTCTCATCACAAGCTAACCATGCTTATTCTTTAATATTTCCAAAATTGCCTCCATAGCATCTACAACTTTCTGACATTTCTGTGGATCGAGGGCATCGGTATGGGGCGAAGCAAACTGACCTTTGTCGTTATCGAAATACTGACCTGAGGCAGCCGTAAATTCATCTGCTAGGGCTGCGCGAGTTAATATATCTGCGCCAATCCGCAGATCTCCTCCAGCTACGCCAAAGCCCTCTTTCACCATCTTGCTGCCCAGCATGGACCCAGGATTGACCGCGATTATGGTAAGGCCATCCCCCTGAGGTGAAAGAGCCAACCTTCGAGACCACATAGTCAGGGCTAGCTTGCTTTGGGCATAGGCAGTGAAGTCTTCGGTGAGCTGGACTCGTCCAGTCAAGGCCTCTAGATTCACTGGAGACTGGGCTGCGGAGGATACGTTGACGATCCGTCCAGAGGGTGTCATCAGAGGACGAAGTTGCTGGGTGAGGAGATAGGGTGCGATCGCATTTACAACAAAGCGGACATCCAACCCTTCTGGTGTAACCGTATTAGGCGTTTTGAAGACCCCTGCATTGTTAATCAGAATATCCAAGGTAGGGTGGTTTTTAGCCACCGCCTGAGCCAATGATGCCACATCAGTTATTCGAGACAAATCAGCAACATAGGTTTCAACACTGTCTGGCAAAGCGGAGAAGGATTTTGCGGCTACCTCCAGCTTAGTGGGGTTGCGTCCATGCAACAGTACTCTGTGGCCTTGTGAGACCAATAGTTTGGCTGTTTCTAAGCCGATACCATCGGTAGAACCGGTAATTAAAATCGTTTTTGTCATGGTTTTGGCTTTCTCAATTACTGGAGGCCGTGAATTCTGGCAAGATATCGTCGGCCAGACGTTTTAGAGTTGTTTCAATATCCGCTTGGTTAAATCGCAGGTTCAGTGCTACATGGTTCATGCCGATTTGCTCCAGGGATTTGAGATAAGCCCGCAGATGGTTTACGCCTAACCGGAATCCCAGATGGATCGGTTGTGGTCGGGTATCGGGGTCTTCGGTTAGATCTATATACAGCGGCTGCATGATCGGTTTGTCAGCACCGCCAATCGCTTCCACCCGTGCCTGCCAATCGCGAATGACGCGTGCTTGCATCACCGTATCGCGTGGATAGGTCATCCAACCGTCTCCGTTCCGGGCAATCCACTCAGGGGCTTGCTGACTGCCTCCGGTAATCAGGAGGGGTAGTTTCCCAGAGGTGGGTTTGGGCAGCATGTCCATCCCACTATTCGGGCTGCCAAATGCATTGTCAAAGGTGGGGGATGCTTGACTCATCTGCCGGATGTAGTCAAAGCTCTCTCGAAACATAGCTCCACGCTGCTCAAAGGAAAGATTAAGGGCTGGATACTCTTCGGGTCGATCTCCCGAAGCCACCCCTAGAATGAGCCGTCCCCCTGACAGGACATCAGCAGTAGCAGCAGCTTTAGCTACATGGGCCGGATGTCGTATGGGCAGAATGATGCTGGCAACCCCGAGGGCAATGCGCTGAGTTTGGCCTGCCAATAGCCCTAGATAAACAAAGGGGTCGTAGGTCTGCCCCGCATCTCCAAAGGAGGGCACGTTGAAGGGCACATCCCGTAACCACACCGCCGCAAACCCGAGTGCTTCGGCGAGCTGAATCCGCTCCAGATGACGTTCCAGGGTGGGGACTGCCCCCCTTGAGTAGGTCTCGATGGGGACCACGAGACCGAGGCTTAATCGGTTGGGACGGAATACGGTGTTGTAGGCCCGATTAATGGGCTGAAACCCGATATCTTCCACAGGCTTGTGAGTCTTGCATTCTGTATTCATTATTTGATCTCCTGCACACTAATAACCATCTCTTGCCAATTGTGTTGATTGTTCATATCGAACTGGGCACCGTTTTCATCTGCCCAGGTAAAGCGCTTTAAGGCCGGGGTTTGGCTGGTGGCCTGATACAGCCAATAGGCTTCTTCCTGCAGGGCTTCGTCAATGGGTTTGTCGATGGAGGCGTAGACGCTTTGTTTGCAGGCGTTGATCGATTCTGCGGGCCAGAGGGCGATCCGGTTCGCCAAAGCTTCCACAAACGGGCCAATCTCCTCTGGGTCGAGGGCTTTGTTGATAGTGCCATAGGCTTCGGCCTGGTCGGCATCAAAGTCTTTGGCCCCTAAAATAATTTCCAGGGCTCGCCCTAAGCCGATCTGACGGGCCATCCGCGATGCGCCACCCCCACAGGGGAGGATGCCCATGGCAACTTCCATCTGCATAAATTTAGCTTTACCTCGGGCGGCAAATCGCATATCGCAGGCCAGGGCAAATTCGTGACCGCCACCGCGGGCAAAGCCTTCAATCTTGGCGATGGTGGCCTGGGGTAGCTTGCTGATTCGCTCTAGTACCACCTGTAAATCGAGGAGTTTAACTTCGTCGCGAGAGACTGGGATCGCAGACATGTCTTTGAGGAAATTCGTGTCGGCATGGGCCACAAAAATTTCGGGATGGGCGGATTGAAACACCACGACTTTGATGGTGCGATCTGTTTCTAGCCTTTGGGCCAGCATATTGAGATCGGCTAGCATCGGCAGGCCCTGAATATTAACAGGGGGATAGTCGAAGGTGACCCAAGCGATGGCGTTTTTGATTTCAACGTTAAACGTGGTGTAACTCATTTGCGATTTCCTTATTTAGTGATGAATTGGGATGAGTTGTTTGGAGGTGAAAGATTTGCGATCGCACCTGCAATTCTTTCCGACCATCAGACCCGAAGCCTTCGTTGAAGCAGGGGTAACCGCTCCACGACTTCAGGCTTTTCGTGAATCGATGGGAGTATTACTGAGGGTCGTCCGTGTCAATTGGCACGGTTACTGCTTGGGCTAGGACGAAACGACGTTATATTTGCCCTGAGCGCGCACGTAGATAACGCACTCCTCTTTGGCTTCGCAGGAGACTTGATGCACTGTCTCCCCTTCCGAGCCAAAATAGCTGCCTGGCTCTAGGACGTTGGTCTGACCCGAGTGGAGGCTGGGTTGCCCCTGAATCACAACCGCACGGAAGGTGGAGGCTTGGCTTTGTATTTCTCCCGTAAATCCGGTGGGCAGCTTAATTAAGGTGCCGTTCAACTGTTCGTCTTGGGGGTTACCCCAGAGAAAGGCCATCTTGGCTCCGGCCAGCATTTCAGGCTGATCGACCCAGGTAATATTCGATGCATTTAGCCACACCAGATTCGATCTATCAACATTAACAGGCCGTTCACCATTGTCAAACGCTGCTTCCGGTGGGCGAACAAGATAGGGGCCTTCCTCAATCTCTATATACGCCAGGTTATTGCTATCGTCGGCAGCAGTAACGTGCACTTCTCCAGCGGGTTGGGTCCAGAAAGACCCTGCTGGCAACCACATCTTATGGGCACCTGGATCATCGTTGTGAAGGAGACCCTGAATAACCATGCCCTTATAGGTGACATTGTGAATATGAGGGGGCGACGAGAAGCCATCCACAAACTCCACGAGAAATCCAGATGGCCCTGAGCCAGTACGATCGCCCCAAAGCTGCCCCGCCTTTGGGCTTTTGTCGCCACGGGCGGGGTTAAGTGGTCCCCACTGAACATCAGACATTAGGAGAATCTCGGTGGTAGCTTTCAGTTTTGGAGCAAGGCTTTGGGATGAAACCAGCGTGTTACCCAGGACGGTAAGGGCGAAGGCCAGTGCCAGGATGAAAACTGTTTTGATGTTCTTGAGCATTTTGATCCCTCCAAGCGTGTGAAAAAATGCAGTCCCCGAGGTTCCCAGGGGTCCGCGATCAACCTCAGTGGACTCTCCCTCCTTAGCAACCGGAATAAGGTTTAACCAGTTGCCGCCAGCCCATCCAACACTGTCTTGCCAATGGCCTTGCCGCTTTCTTGGAATTCGTGAGCAGCACGCAGATTTTCAATATTGAGACTGCCACCATGATGATTGACTGTCGAGATCAGCGTGCCATTGTCGAGTAGCTCTGAGACTCGATTCAGCAACTGATGCTGAACGTCCATATCCTCGGTTTGAAACATTGATCGGGTAAACATAAATTCCCAGCTCAAAGAAATCGCCTTGGTTTTGAGAGAAGCCACATCCAGAGCGCCCGGATCATCAATCAGCGCCATATGTCCCCGGGGTTTAATCAGTTCCCGAATGGCAGCAAAATGCTTGTCCGTGTGGGTCAGAGCCGCCACATATCGAGGGGTAATGCCCAGAAACTTCAACTCTTCATCTAGGGGGTTACGGTGATTGACCACATAATCTGCCCCCATTTTCTTGACCCAAGCATGGGTATCCTCGCGAGAGGCTGTCGCGATGACGGTCAGCCCTGTGAGTTTCTTGGCAAGCTGAATCAGAATCGAACCCACTCCCCCTGCACCGCCGATCACGAGGAGCGCTTCCCCGCTGCCTTCACCTTCTTTGAGTCCGAAGCTATCAAATAGCATTTCCCAGGCTGTAATACTGGTCAGGGGGATGCCAGCAGCTTCTGTAAACCCCAGGGAGGAGGGTTTGCGACCCACGATTCGTTCATCGACGACCTGAAACGGGGCATTGGTCCCCGGGCGAGTAATGTCGCCTGCATAGAACACTTCGTCACCGGGTCGAAACCAGGTCACATCTGAGCCTACTTCCTGTACGACCCCAGCAGCATCAAACCCCAAAATGCGAGGTTCACCATCGGGTTGAGCACTGGCCCTCAGTTTGACATCCACCGGATTCACTGAAACCCCTCGGACCTCCACAAGTAAGTCTTTTGGACCCGGTTGGGGCGTTACTGTTTCAAATTCAATCAGGACATCTGCTGCTGACCCCGCATCCTTATACCCAATGGCTTTCATTATTTCGCCTTCTATCGAATCACTAGACCGTTATCCGCATGATAATTATTTAAATTAGAAAGATAAACAGGCTTTTCGCGAAATTATAATTCGGATATTTTTGATAAATGGATATTTTATCCCTCCGGTTATTTCTCAGGATTGCTGCGCGTGGCGGGGTCTCGGCGGCGGCGCAGGATCTTTCTCTTTCTCCTGCCAGTGCTAGTGCCCGTCTGGTGAAACTCGAAGAAACAGTCGGCTTTCGGCTGTTTAACCGCACGACCCGAGCCGTTTCTTTAACCACGGATGGTGAGGCATTTTTGCCCTATGCCCAGCAGATGATTGAAACCCTAGAAACGGGACTGAGTGCCGTCAAGGGACAGGGGACAGAGGCGGAAGGGGTACTGCGAATCACCATGCCTGGCTCCTTTGGCCGGATGTATATCATTCCTACTCTGGCTGACTTTCACGCCCACCATCCGCGAGTCAGCCTGGATTTACGGCTATCGGATGAAGTCTTGGATGTGGTGGAAGGGGCCTATGACCTAATTATCCGCAATGCCCCCTTGGCCGATAGTAGCCTGATGCTGCGAAAGCTAGCCTCTGATCGGCGGATTCTGGTTGCTTCTCCTGCCTATCTTGAGCGGTATGGTACACCTGCAACACCGGATGATTTGGTAAACCATCAATGTGTCAGCTTGGCTGAAGTGACGAAGTGGAAGTTTAAAAACGGACAGGCTATTAGCGTTCCCCACTCGTTTATGGTCAATGACGGTGAGGCCCTGCGTAAAATGCTGGAGCAGGAATTGGGAATTGGCATCAAGTCTGTCTGGAATGCCAGCGAAAGTTTGAAGTCTGGGCTGTTGGTCGAGGTACTGCCAGACTTCCCGCTGATGGTAGATGTCTCAATTTGGCTTCTGTATCCCAGTCGTCGGATCATTGCTCCGAAAGTTTATGCCATGATTGATTTTTTATTAGAACGGTTCCAGCCCGTGCCACCTTGGGAGCGCTAGTGAGGAGGGGGAGATCTTACACATGGTCAACTCACACACATGAATTGCGAGCCCACTTCAAAGATCTATCGCTCATAACCTGACAATTTCCCACCACCGCGCTGCCTCACTGAACTTGGGCAATGAGGGTATGATGGCGTGGACTAGTGACGGTGCGTGTGGGCCGAGTAAAACCAGCATCCACCATGGCTTGTTCCGTATCAAAGGTGAAATAGTCGTCAATGTAAGGTTCCGTACTTTTGAGTAATGTCATCACGTAGGGCGGCATCTTGACATATCCTTCAGCCTTGGGATTGGAATCCATCATGGCGAAATAACCGCCAGGGCGCAGGATGCGTCGAGCTTCTTGCAGAATCGCCCGTGTGGCGGTGCGCGGCAATTCATGCAGCAGCAGGAAGGCTGATACTAGATCGAAGGAGCTATCCGGCAAGCCCGTCGCTTCGGCTGCGGCATGTACCCAGCGAATCGGCTCAGACGCTGAAGCAGTCTCTACCCCATTGGCTTTGGGGCGAGAACGATATTGAGCCACGGTCAGGAAGTAAGGGGATAAATCAATGCCTGTAAGCTGTGCTTGGGGATAGGCCCTTTGTAAGGCAAAGGTGGTCACACCAACACTACAACCAATATCCAGAATCATTTCGGGAGCAACTGCAAGCTGGGTATTAAGCGCGCTGAGATAATTGCGCCGCAGTTTCATCGTATGTTCGGCACTGGCTTCGGGCCACAGTTGAGCATGAACTGCTTTGGTGGCCACTTCCACTTCTGTCGCGGCGTCCCAACTCAAGTTTCCTTGTGCATAGGCGTGAAACGGCTGTAAGTAATAGTCTGGATAGACCAAATCAGGATTTCGGATCTGCTCCAAATCCTTTTCCCAAGCCGGATCAAACGCTAGCGCTCCGCCCCGAGAACGCAGACGCTGTACCTCTCCTCGCCAGTCAATACCGATAGCTTCTGCTCGTTTGATCATCATGGATCGAGCTTGGCGCTTGGCAAAGTTAGCCAGAGGTTTGATGGCTAAAACGCCATTGATCAAATGAGTCGCCAAACCAGAGGATGAATTGTGGGCCACTGTCATCACTCAACTCCTTGCTTGCCTGCCCCCATTATTCCATTGGCTCCATTTAGAACGAATCAGAAACAGGTAACTTAACGTCCGTTGTGGTGGAGTACTTAATTTAGTTCGTTGAAGACATAGTAATTCCAACCAACGAGAGAATGAAGATGTCAACTTATTCAGTATTCAGATTATGTAGAAATCATTCATTTTGACTGTTCCCGAAGCCATAAGATTTTTCTTTTATCAAAGCCAACCCATGAGTCCTGTTTATTGTGGAGAAGAGCACCATCTACATTATCAAGCGTAAGGACCATATCGAGTGCCTCGCCGTATGAAAGTGTTGAGAAGCCAGTACCTCCCCAGTTAGGATGCATTCCGGTATAGAGTTCAGCTAGCTTCATGTTTGATATTTCTGCAATCCGTATAGTGCGATCTTGCGATGGGATAAATAAATTTCTGGTAAGCAACAATTGATGAAGCCCAAGCAGCATCATGTCATCGTAGTGCTCTGCAAGTTGCCAAATTATCTGATCAATATCGCTACTCATAATTCTCAAGAAAGATAATGTCTCAAAATAGCAGCTTCAAAAGTTGGAAACGAAGTATAAATTTGGATAGAGATTTCGAGGGCTAACAAATGTTATGTCCATTCTAAATTTTCGGATTAAGGCAAAATCTCAATCCAAGTTCCTTTGCTGACGATCGCATATAGCTCATCAACGTCTTTATTCTTGAGAAAAATACAGCCCCAAGTCCAGTTCTGACGCTGATCAATTAAGTGATCGGATCCTGATGGCACCCCGTGAATGCCAATTTCACTGCCAACGGTATCGCTGATCTTGATTTTGCCCTGACGTTTAGCTGCCAAGTGTTTGCGCCAGGAATCGGCAGTGGGATAATTTATCCAAAGAAATTTTGACCAGATGGGATGGGGGTATTTATCTTGAATTTGAAACAAACCTTCTAGCGTTTTGCGATCGCCTTCTCGTAACTTGTCCCCTGTCGGCGCACTTCCCAATACCACCGGATAGGACTTGAGTGGTTTTTGGTCGTAGTAAACCGTGAGCCTCAATTTAGATTTTTCAATCAGCAGGGTGAGTTTATCGGCTTCCAGGGTAGAGAGATTCGTCAAGGTTGCGATTTCGCGATCGCCATTAACCAGTGCATTCCCTACAGGCGGTTGATGCAGCCGCTGGGCAGTACAACTCTCCCCACATAAAACATCAGGCGCTTGCGAGAGGGGGAAATACATACCCCAGTCTGGTGAAAACACCATATACTCCCACACTGCCCAGCAGAACAAGTCCCACGACCAGCAACGGTCTGGTGGATAGCTTGAGCTTTTTCACACCTAAGTATGTTCCAAAATAAATCGGGCAACGGCAAAATAAATTAAGACCCCTAACACATCCACCGCTGTGGTAATAAAGGGAGCTGACATCAACGCTGGATCAAATCCAATGGCTCTAAAGACAAAGGGCAGGGCCGACCCAGCAACCGAAGCCAAAATCGAAATGGCAACGAGACTGCACCCCACTGCGATCGCCACCGCAAAGCTCCCCTGCAAAACATAGGCCCAAATAACGACAATTACCCCCAACATCAGACCCAAAATCGCACCAGCAAAAGCTTCTCGTTGGATCACCCATAGGGGATGATTCGCCTGAGGCTGCTCAACATTGAGGCTGCGAATCACCACTGTTGAGGATTGGGCCCCCACATTGCCACCTGTCCCGATCAGGAGCGGGATAAAACTAGACAGCGCCACCACCTTTTTAAGCATATCTTCTTGGCTATGAATCACTGCCGTTGTTCCTGTATTCGTCAACAACAGCACCAATAGCCACACCACTCTTCTACGAGCAACGGTAATCAGATCCGTTTGGAAATAGTCATCGCCTCCCGATTGCACCCCTCCCATACGGTAGATATCTTCCGTGGTTTCTTCTTCAAAAATGTCGATCACATCATCGACCGTGACAATCCCTACCAGACGTGCCTCACGATCAACAATGGGCATTGCTAAAAAGTCGTAGCGCTGAATAATACGGGCCACTTCTTCTTGATCAGTATCCGTACTGACGGACACCACATCTCGCGTCATCACTTCACCAATGGTCTGTTCTGGTTGAGCCGTCACCAAATCTCTCAAGGAGATAATGCCCGTTAGGTGACGAGCAACATCAACCACATAGAGGTAATAAATGGTTTCGGTAAAGCGCGCTAAACTCCGGATCCGCTCCAACGCCTGAAAAACATTTAAATTCTCCTTCAGCGACACGTACTCAGGCGTCATAATTCGGCCAGCCGTGCCTGCCTCATACCCCAACAACAGGGCTGTGGCCTGACGCTCGATGGGACTCAGCTGATCGAGCAGACGGCTGACGACCTTGGCCGGTAATTCATCAAATAGTCGAGCCCGATCGTCAGGAGACATTTTATCGACAATGTCTAATACATCCTGACGCTTAAACTCTTCGATCAGGGACTGCTGAACGCTGGAGTTTAAGTTTTCATAGACTTCAATGGCTTCATCTTTAGAAAGGAGACGAAAAGCAATGGCCTGTTGAGCCTCTGGCAACTCTTCGATAGCCTCCGCAATATCGGCAGGCTGCACAGGCACTAATAGGGCCTTGGCCCCGCCCAAATTGCCTTGCTCCAGCAACATCAGAAGTTGCGATCGCACCAGCTCCCGCAACTCCTTGCGGGGAACCACTTGTAATCTGGAATCAGAATGCTCAGTCAAGCCAGATCCTCTCATTTTGATGAATCACCTGTCTGCTGGCTAATCCATAACAGGTCGCCCCTGGAGAGCATGAACAGGCGATTGGCCCTGGGCCATTCAAACAAATCCTGCCAGCCCTTAGTGTACGCTATTGCAGATGCCATTAGCCCAGCTATTCTGTTCCTGTACACTATCCCCTTGTTTTAAGCGGCAGTTCCCCACGGGTGCCAACTTAATATTCGCAGGTTCAAAAGTTCCCCTTACAGGTGCCGTAAAGATATGTTAGGGTGGGTTTCCATGCTAGGATACATAAGCTCATTAAGGGTCGCTAACTCAACGGTAGAGTACTCGGCTTTTAACCGATTAGTTCCGGGTTCGAATCCCGGGCGACCCATATTTTATCGCTCGTCTTTGCTCAACTTTAGATAAAGCTACCTGAGAACCCGCTAGACAGGGTAGGATATCTAAAGATTAGCGTAAGAATTCGGCGCAGTTTTCGCTTTTTTATCGACGACAAACATTTAGGAGGATCAACTATGGCGCTTGTACCAATGCGGCTTTTGCTCGATCATGCCGCCGAAAACGGCTACGGCATTCCAGCATATAACGTCAATAACATGGAGCAAATCATCTCCATTATGCAAGCTGCAGATGAGGCAGATAGCCCCGTAATTTTGCAAGCTTCTCGTGGTGCCCGGAGTTATGCGGGTGAGCATTTTCTCCGCCACTTAATTACAGCTGCGGTTGAGTCCTACCCCCATATTCCCATCGCCATGCACCAGGACCATGGCAATAGCCCAACCACTTGCTATTCCGCCATGAAAAACGGGTTTACCAGCGTGATGATGGATGGCTCCTTGGAAGCAGATGCCAAAACCCCTGCCAGCTTCGAGTACAACGTTGACGTAACCCGTAAAGTTGTGCAAGTTGCTCATGCCATCGGCGTTAGCGTTGAAGGTGAGCTAGGTTGCTTAGGCTCCTTAGAAACCGGTCAAGGTGACAAGGAAGATGGTCATGGTTTTGAAGGAACGCTCAGCCGTGATCAGCTTCTCACTGACCCTGACGAAGCCGTTGAGTTTGTTGAGCAGACTCAAGTGGATGCCCTAGCTGTTGCTATTGGCACTAGCCACGGTGCTTATAAGTTTTCTCGTAAGCCCACCGGTGAAATTCTAGCCATTAGCCGGATTGAAGAAATTCATAGCCGCTTACCCAACACTCACTTGGTGATGCACGGGTCTTCTTCTGTGCCTCAAGAGTGGATCGACATGATCAACGCCCATGGCGGCAAAATTCCTGAAACCTATGGTGTTCCTGTAGAGGAAATCCAAAAGGGAATCAAGAGTGGTGTTCGTAAGGTCAATATTGATACTGACAACCGTTTAGCGATTACAGCCGCTATTCGGGAAGCAGCATTTAAAGATCCTAGCAACTTTGACCCCCGTCATTTCTTGAAGCCTTCTATCAAGTACATGAAGCAAGTTTGCCTAGCTCGTTATGAGTCCTTTGGCACTTCTGGCAATGCCAGCAAGATTAAGCAACAGCCCTTAGACATTTTTGCAGTCAAGTATGCAAAAGGTGAGCTAGACGCAACGACCAAGAAAACCGTTGCTGTCTAAAAGATAAAAGATCTTTCAGGCAAACCATTGATTGATTTGCCTGAATACTCCCATCAAGAAGGCCGAGGGATTAACCCTCGGCCTTCTTATGATATTGATAGTTGATTTAAGCCCTTACAAGACAGGAATCATAGTTTTCTCAACAAAGGAACAGGGTTAATGGCGCCTTTGCCTGCAGGATGCAATTCAAAGTGGGTATGGGGTCCAGTGCTCCGGCCTGTACTACCCATATCCGCAATTTGCTGACCTTGGGAGACAGATTCCCCAACACGTGTCCTGATCCGATGATTGTGTGCGTAGAGCGTTAAGCTACCGTCAGGATGGCGAATCTCAACTAAATTGCCATAACCCCAACGATTCCAACCCGCCGTTTTGACAACACCGGGAGCAGCTGCAACAACAGGTGTACCCACAGGTGCAGCAATATCAATCCCACGATGAGGACGTCCCCATCGCCAACCAAACCCAGAGGTCAAAACGCCTTTAGCTGGCCACACATATTTTTGAGGCCCCGGCAACATCTGGCTAGGCAAATAACGATCGACAGAAGACAAGGGGGGGAGTTCCAAGCTAGGAACCTGGGGCAAAAGGTTACGAGTCGCGACAATATTTTGACGACGATTCAATTGTGTCTCAGAAGCAGGCTGCGGCGGTAGGACAGCCAGAGGGGCGGATGGTTTTCTGGTGTCCTTAGCTGCAACTTTGTCCTTAGCTTTAACGTTCTGATCACGTTTACCCGTCAAACCACTAGCCTGATCGCTAGCCTCTGCATCATTGAGAGCGACAATATCTTGGACCGTGCTTAGAGACAGAGAAAGAGATTGGTGAGCCGGGATCCGAAGTTTAGTCTGAGGACCAACAGAGCTTGGATCGCTAACCCGATTGGCTTTAGCGATTTCATTGGCAGACACTTGGTACAGACGAGCTATGTCCTCTAAGCTTTCGCCAGGTTTAACTTGATGCACAATCGCCCCAGAGTCGATTAAGGCTGAATTTCGATCATTGGGGATAATCGTTTGGGATAAGTCAATATCCGGTAAAACCGCAAGGGCTTCTTCTGTATCGACAGAGGTAGGCTGAGGTACCTTGGGGCTATTGTTCTTCGGCTCAGAAGCGTCAGGCGAGTCCTCAAGGGCTGCCGATAGATTCAAGGGATGGGTTAGCAGAGACCCACTCTCAGAAACCTCCTCGGAACCCAGAGATTGGGGAAGCGCAGTATCTAAGTTCAACAAAGACTGCTGGGGTGACCCGGCAAGTAGAATGGGTTCTGCAACCCGAGTTTTGATGGCAACGCTGTCTAAAATATCAGAGGTACCTAGTTCTAAATTATTGCCTAAATCAAGCAGATCGATAGATTTAAACAAATGCTCAGAAACTAAAGGTGTCCCTAGATCACTGACTAACCCCTGCGAAGATCCTACCCAATGACGACGGGGGAAAGAAACCTCAACCTCGTTCAACTGAGCGGTTGATAAGGTCTTAGGCTGTGTAGTTGCTGTTTTTACAGCTAGGGGGCTGCCAGGTTGAGTGGCAAACGGTGTAGGCTGCTCAATCTGCTCCGATTTGGAGGCAACAAGGATCGCTTTGCGCTGCGAAACTTTATCTCGCAGAAACGTTGAGCGCTTTGAGGTATTTCTAGCCTGGTATGTCGATACCTTATACCGAGAAGAACCGATCAGGTCCGGCAACTGTAAGGGCTGACGAGCAGATGAGTTGAAGTGAGTAGAAGCAACAGCATGAGCTGATTGCTCGGTTATAAGTCCGCCGAGGGCACTGACCGTGATCATAAAACCTAGAACACTGGCAGAACGAGTTCGACGAAGGAGAGTTGATACTCCTGACAAGACAGTATCAATCTTCTGCGGAATTTCTCGTTTCAATGAAGACCTCCTGAATCCTTAACGTGTCTCTTCGATAACTTCAGACAATGAACTTGTAAAATTAAGCTTGAAATTAAAAATATTTATAAGTTTTTAATTATCTCATAACATTGCGCGAAAAGCTGTGATCTAAATGAGAGCGATCGCAAACGTGCATTAAGAAAAAATACCCTGCTTCTTTAAATTAAACAAGCCTTCAAAGGGGGCGAGGTCAAGACTAGGAAATACATTCCAGCATCAATACATATTTTTGCCCCCAACAATGTATCACTTGATACTGTTCGGGGGTATATCCCCTAAAGATGGGTTATTCCAATCGCAAGCTATGGTCATTTACTGGGAGAACTGATATCTCTTAAGTGTCTTTCATTTAATCTGCCCAGGAACAATCGCACATATCCTGCGTATAACTACTGAATTCAAATCAATAGCCTAACTATCCATAGAAAAGCTTGCGTATAAACACGCAAATTCCACCGAATAGGACTTAAGCCGATAATCGATAGCTATTACACTAATAAAGTTTTCTGATCTTTGTTAGCCTCCTCAAATAGTAATTTGGCATTTTTATGGCGCAGAAAGATAAAAATAGCACCACTTATCCTCAGTCATCAATAAATATCTACCGATGTGAATGATTGATAAACACAATGCACTCCCTTCTGCCCCATATCCAGAACAGACAGCACAAAACTGCAGGAGAATGAGGCTACAACTTCAAGGTTAGCTGCCTCCGGGCTTCAAACAAACCAACGGCAGCACTGACTGATAAGTTCAAACTCCGAACTTGCGGTTGGGGCATTGGGATCCGTAGGACTGCTGCACTAGTTTGCAGGATATCTCGGGGTAAGCCACTCGACTCACTGCCAAAGATCAACCAGTCATTCTCTTGAAACTGGAATTCTAGATAGCTATGGGTGCCTGAGGTGCTAAAGCTGACACAACGTCCCCCTTGCCGCATCTGGCACTCTTGAAAATCAGGCCACGAGGGATGGGTGTGGAGCGTTACATAGGGCCAATAATCTAATCCTGCTCGCTTTAAATACCGATCAGAAATTTCAAATCCCAAGGGTTCTACAAGATGCAGCTCGGTTTGAGTGGCAGCACAGGTCCGAGCAATATTGCCTGTGTTAGGAGGGATCTCGGGATAAACAAGAACAACCCGGAGCATAAACAGTCTGGACTTTGGTTGGGCGCTATACCGCTATAGGCTCACATAATTTGTCGCGAAGATCAATTTCAGTTTGGGTCATTTCTGCGATCGCAGCCTGGACCGTCTGTGAGATCGACTGCCCTTGCTCGGACTGAGCCAGCCACTTCTGGGCATCATTTCCCTGTGTCAAGATCTGATGGATCGGCGAGAGAAAACAGCTAAAACCAGCCTGTTTAGCCGTGGGCCAAACCTCTGTGTACAGCTCCTCAATCCAGTCACGGGCTAAAATGCGGCGTCCATCTTGCCAATGGATGAGTGTCGCATCCAGACTATGGGTGGCAGCTGCCACTTCGTTGGCATCGGCAAGGGCCATCAGATGATCGGGGTTAGAGCTAAGATAACTACCCATCAGAGGATCAAGGTTGGGATCATCCATCAGTTGTAAGATTCGGGCTTCTAGCAAAGCCGTAATGGCCAGCAAATGCACCGGATGAGTCACTAGATCGCAAATTCTCAACTCTAGACGATTCAAGTCATAGGGCCGACAATTCCCATTCGGGCGCACAGAACTCCAAAGGTGGCGAACATTCTGCATCGTCCCCTGCAATAGCTGAGATTCCGTCCAATCAATAAAATGCTGATGACTGGTAAAAAGAGGAACCTGAGTCGGCGTCTTGGGAAAAACCGCCCAGCGAGTCGAATGATATCCCGTCACTTGTCCGCCCAAAAAAGGTGACGAAGCACTCAGTGCCAAAAACAGAGGGGCTTCCATACGGACAAGTCGGCAAGCACGCAGCAATTCTTCGGGATCAGCAATGCCAATATTGATGTGAATGCTAGCGGTGACCACACTTGTGCCGTAGGTTTGCTCGATATAGGAGTGGTAGGGATTATTGGGGTCAGAGCGATAGAACTGTTGGTGATCGGCAAGAGCCAAGGTACTACCGGGGATCAGGGTGTAATTACCCAGGGTTTGGAGATATTGGCGTAACTGCAACCGCGGTCTAACCAGATCGCACAGCAGCTGATCATAATGATGGGCCGGTGCTGTTGTGTACTCAACATTGCGGCTATCGGGTTCCCGCACAAATCCATCTAGATCGCGGACAATACGGTCTGACAAACCAACAATTTCGCCGGTTGGCTGTCCCGTATAAATTTCAACTTCAAACCCTTTAGAAAGCACCATGCGTTTCCCTCGCTCTAGTCATACAAATCAATGGAGCAGATCTAACCCAGACCTCTAGAAAGAATGATTAACTTCTATAAGGGCAAACCCAGATATGGCTACACACCAATATTGCTAAAGACAGAGAGTGAGAGGTTACGGGCCATGACATCGCTCAACCCTCTGCAACAATGCTAATATTCTGACATGTTTCGGGTCCGAGGTTGGGTAGAGAACCGTACTGCCCCTTGTGGAACAGACCAAAGTAGCTCTGATCCTACAGATAGAGTGGGCCAGGGGGAGTGGTTTAGGCTGCCGCCCCGATAGTCTTGAGAAGACGTGGCAGGCTTATTCAAGCAAAGAACGGATGGTGTCCGTGAGAATATTTAAAGCCCCTGAACGTTGTAAATAGGGCTGAGCTTCTCTTAGGAAGGGACTCGCTTCTTCCAAGAAAGGAGCAGCTTCCTTGAGCAAGGGACTTGCAGCACCCACTGCAGGCGCAAACTGTTTGGCCTTGGCAATAACGGGACCATATTTCTGGTAGGCCTCTAGTAGGCGTTCGCCTTCGACCTCAACGGTGTCGGTGGGATAGTTTTCGAGGGTGTCGAGGATCGTGATTTCTCCATCCCGGCTTGCATCCAGGACTAAAGCGGAACGAATGGCCTCTCGATTGGCCCGGTCTGAGGGGGGATGAACAATTTCCCCAGCTTCATCCAGCATGACATCTCCAATGGGGCTATTCAGCAGTCGATCGAGTTCAGTCGGACTGATCGCAAAGGGGCGAGTCAAGGTCTCACTGACTTTTTGCGGATCTTGGTCTGCCAACTCCAAGTAGGCTTTGAGGTCAGCAGGGGCCCGACCCGTATCTGCCAGCTGACGCAAAGAACTAACTGGCACGGAACGAGCAATCGGACCATATTTGAATACAACCCGTTCTGCGGCCCCAGCGGGCAATGCGCTCAACAGCACAGCTGCACAACTTCCTAAAAGATATTGATGCCAAGTGTGGTTGGTCTGTGATGTTGTTGAACTCATAATGATGCGGTGATTACCTTTTTCTCTTACCAGCATACCCACATACCTTGACTTATTTGTGATTCTCGGGTTCCTGCCTCAAGGCGAAACGCACCACCTCTCTGAAATTCGTGTGGCTGATCACGGCGGCTGTAATCTATCATTTCGAGTGGATGATACAGTTGTGAACGCTTCTCTACTGCCTGATTAAGCATCGAGATTTGTGACTGCGCTGTCCCACTTTACATGGACAATCAAAGGGCAAGGCAATCCTAAGGATGCAAATCATGCTTAGATCGGAGGGGGCCAAGCCATCTCTGGAGAAGTTAGTCAACGAAGGTAAGCCAATGGATGTTATCCCTGCTATAGATTTACTGGAAGGCCGTTGTGTCCGTCTGTATCAAGGGGACTATGACCAATCTCAAGTGTTTTCTGAGAATCCGGTTGAAGTGGCCAAGGCATGGGAAGCTCAAGGAGCCCAGTGGCTCCATTTGGTGGATTTAGATGGTGCTAAAACGGGCCAGCCCGTCAATTTAGAGACCATTGCAGCGGTGGTAGACGCCCTAGAGATTCCGGTACAGGTGGGGGGCGGCTTGCGAGATCGCACTCGGGTGACCCAGCTTCTAAATTTAGGTGTAAGACGGGGTATTTTAGGTACGGTTGCGATCGAAAATCCTGATCTGGTCCAGGAGCTGTGCCAGGAATTTCCCGATCAAATTGTGGTGGGCATTGATGCGAGGGAAGGCCGAGTCGCGACCCGAGGCTGGTTAGAGACCTCCGAGATTCTGGCAGTAGACCTAGCCAAACGCATGGTGACGGCGGGAGCAGCGGCGATTATTTACACGGATATTCAACGGGATGGCACCCTACAAGGCCCCAACATTCCGATGCTGCGAGAAATGGCTGAGGCGATTACGATTCCAGTGATTGCTTCCGGTGGGGTTAGCTCAATTACGGATCTGCTGAATTTGCTGGCATTAGAAGAGATCGGAGTAACGGGCGTAATTGTGGGTAAGGCTTTATATACAGAAGATATCGCTTTACCTGAAGCCCTCCGGGCCGTGGGTCCGGGTCGCTGGCAGGATGTGCCCCCTGATTTAGGCTCTTCTGCGCTGGCCTGAGAATGACAATGCTGTTCTGCAAGCCATCTGAACTTGGGTATTGAGAACACGATTCGATGGACCTCTTGCATGAATAGCCCCCAATCCTGCGTGGCCCCCCGCCCCCATGCCAGGAGAAATAAGCATTTGTTTACATAGCAAAGTCTTTTACAGCCCCCTAAATCCCCCATTCTGGGGGACTTTGAGCCTATAGCTAAGCTGGATAATAGGGCCGAAAACCTCAAGCATTGTTCTCTCAAATCTGATTTTGCATATCTGTGTGGAGAAACAGGTAAAGTCCCCCACTGGTGGGGGATTTAGGGGGCGAGCGCAAGGGTAAAAGCCATCGACATGATCGCCCAATATAGCTGGACGTGAATTTTGCCAGCAGTATCAGAATGGGGGGGCAAGTGCAATCCATAAAGGGTAAGAGACAGTAGCTTTAAGCAAAATTCATGCAAGAGGTCTAATAGCTTCAGGGCTGTTCAAGCTCAAATTCAACCTTCAGAAGAGGATAGGAGTGCTGAAGTTCCTTGGCAAGAGCTTTAGCGCTTTGCTGGTTTCCTTGCCATAGTAGAAAAGTGCCTGAGGTCGTGGCAGTATGTGTGAATCCATACTGTTTAAGAATGGGGATAGCAGACTTGAGCTGAATCCAAACATCCTGAGTCCAGTTTGGATCAGACTCGTGTGGCCAAGAAACGATTATATTGCCATCCTCACTCACCATGCACCTATATATCTTGGATATCTAGGGTTAAAGTAGGCGGTGCAGCAAAGTCTCTACAGTCAATCGCCTTCTCGGATAAAGCAATATCAGGATGGACCGAACATTTGAGATGATAATCGTTTGTGAAATATTGGCAGTTGCTACAGGGGATTTGATGCATCCGATTTGAGACTCGGACACTATATGCGATCGCAGATCCGATATTCCACACTAACAACCCCACAATTCCCCAGGCCAAACAAAAGCCAATTCCCACAAATAAAGGATGCAAGAGAGGGGAATAACTAGCCCACAGTTGATAAACCATAATGTCCCGCTAACAAAGCCATATACTGATGGGCAATTAAACTACCCATCCTTAAGGTAAAACCTTAAAAATACAGGCTAAGCAAGGGTCATAGCTTCGTTATAAATATTTCAATCTCTTTACCCTTAGTCATTGAGCTACACAATTTGGCGACTTATGATGGTCCATCGAATTTCAGGATAGAGGTGACTTAGTCTGTCAGAATCTGAACTGTCAACCCAGCGAGGCCGGTTATAACCTTGTGTGATGAATCGTTGTATTTATAATTTTGACCAAGTCAAAACCCAGTCGAACCGCCCAAAGAACGGATGACTAACAGTATGTTTCCTAACTTACCTCGACTTTCTTTAGGCTTCTTCCCCACCCCGATTGTGGAGCTATCCCGTCTGTCTGAGTCTCTGGGGGGACCTAGAATCTTGATGAAGCGAGACGATCAAACAGGATTAGCCCTCGGGGGAAATAAAACCCGCAAGTTAGAATTTTTAGTTGCAGATGCGATACAGCAACAATGTGACTGTGTGATCACAGCAGGGGCTGCTCAATCCAACCATTGTCGGCAAACAGCGGCGGCAGCAGCAATGGTGGGTTTAGAGTGCCACCTGGTTTTAGGAGGAACGCCTCCTATCCAGGCCAATGGCAACTTGCTGTTAGATGAACTCCTGGGAGCCACCCTTCACTGGACAGGAGCAGATCGGAAAGGGGAACAACTGAGTGCCATTGCAGCCCAACTGACCAGCCAAGGCAAACATCCCTATAGGATTCCCTATGGCGGCTCAAATGCCCTTGGTGCCGCTGGCTTTGTAGTGGCGATGGCTGAACTTCAGCAGCAGATGCAAACGATGGAGCGGTCTATAGATGCCATAGCATTTGCATCTAGTTCTGGGGGGACGCAAGCAGGACTAACCGTGGGTAAGGCACTCTTGGGAATGGAGGTGGAATTAGTTGGGATACGGATTGATAAAGCTGAAGATGAACCATTAAGCTATAAGGCGCAATTAGCCCAATTGGCGACTTCGACCGCTCAGATTCTCGAATTATCCGATTGTCAGTTTCAACCCGCAGACTTTCGAGTAGAAACCGCTTACCAAGAAGCAGGCTATGGCATTGTTAGCGACCTAGAGCGCTCTGCCGTTACTTTAGTCGCACAAACTGAGGGAATTCTGTTGGACCCAGTGTATACGGGGCGAGCCATGGGAGGGTTACTAGATTTAATTCAAAGTGGACAGTTTCAATCTCCACAAACCATTCTGTTTTGGCATACGGGCGGACAACCTGCTTTATTTGATCCGAAATTGTCTCTAAAGGAGCCTGAATCAACTGCTGGCGATGGCTGAAAGCCGATCTCTGAGAATTGCACCGCCTCATCTCCCCCAAGTCCTCAACACTCATACCGATTCTTTAATCTAGGATCTAGACGGAATTTCAGCTAGTGGTTTACTCCATTAAAAAATACGTGACTTACAAAGCTGAAGACTCTTCCCAAACCACTGAGACATATATATGTGTGCAAGGTTATGTGTGACACTTTACGCATGGTTACTCACTTGCAAATTGACGAAGACTTAATGCATGCTGCCTTAAAGCTAAGTGGGCATAGAACGAAACGTGCTGTGGTTGAAGAAGCTTTGCGTGAATATGTGATGCGTCGTCAGCAGCTTGAGATTACAGAGTTGTTTGGCACCATTGATTACGAGGAAGACTACGACTATAAATAGAACGTAGCTCTTTGGGCGAGCTTACCTTTTTAATACCAGACTGAATTTCTCTAATGATTTCTATATCTTGTATTTGAAATATTTCTGCTAGAAGTTCTAAGCCCTCATTGCCAAACTTCAACTCCAAACCGAGTTTGATGCCCTCTAGTAGCCCTTCTCTTAAGCCCTCCTGCTTGGCAATCTTTTCAACACTTGTGACATAAGGCATCTGTACTTCCCTCTCATATTCCTCTAAATTTTGTCGAAAGCTCGTTTCCAGCTCTTGCGGTAACGTAATCACCCAATCGATAAAGCGGAACAGATTCAGAACGTCTTGACGCTTATATCCCCGCGTAGCGCGTTCCAATTGCAGCATCACGGACCACCTGCTGCAGTTCCTTATCTAGAAACTCATAATGTTGGTCCCAATGGATATCAGCATGAATTTTAGGAAAGAAGAACCGTAAGAAATTTTGAAAGTAGGCTTCCAGAATCTCTTTCCAAGGCCCGTCATAATCTGCACGCTGTTCCGTCATTTCACCATAAAGCGTGAGTCCATCACAGAGAGTGTGTCAGTGGTCGGTCACTTCGTCAACCAGCCCCGGCTCAAGTCTATACAATCAGTCGACAGAATATGACGCAGCGAGTTGAGACGGTCTGGTCACTACGATAGAGTCGTAATCAGTACGATTTGGACTTGACGATCCTCCATGAGCGATTCCGCTGACATCCCCGTTTTACGAGAAGGCAAAAACCCTGCCCAACATCGCGATCGCACCACCGTAGACCGGGACGCTCTTACCCCGATGATGCGTCATTACGTGGATCTGAAGGACGAATACCCCCAGACCATCTTGCTCTATCGGATGGGAGACTTTTATGAAACCTTTTTTGAAGATGCCTGCACCATTGCCCAGGCTCTAGAGCTGGTGCTGACCAGTCGGCAGGCGGGGAATGATATTGGCCGCGTGGCCATGGCAGGCATTCCTCACCATCAGCTCGATCGCTACAGTCGAATGCTGGTAGAAAAGGGCTTTGCCGTCGCCATCTGCGACCAGATGGAAGACCCCGCCCAGGCCCAGGGACTCGTCAAGCGAGAAGTCACCCGCGTCATTACCCCCGGCACTCTCTTAGAAGAGGGAATGCTGAATGCCCGCAGTAATAACTTTCTGGCAGCGTTTGTGTTGGCGGGTAACCATTGGGGCTTGGCCTATGCGGATATTTCCACTGGGGAATTTCTGACCACCCAGTTTAGTGAACGGGAAACCTTGGCCCAGGAACTGCTGCGCCTCCAGCCCTCGGAAGTGTTGTTTCCAACGGATGCTCCCGATATTCAGCAGATATTGCGACCGGGCGAGAATTCGGATCTGTTGCCAGAAGGGTTGCCCAATCAGTTTTGTTATACGTTGCGATCGCAAACCTCCTTCACCCAGGCAGAAGCGCGTCAACGCATCCAAGAAGTCTATGGGGTGCGCTCCTTAGAAGGACTGGGCTGTGAGCATCTCCCCCTAGCAGTGCGGGCCGCAGGGGGGTTACTGGCCTATCTAGAAGCCACCCAAAAAGACACCCATATTCCTCTACAGCCCCTGGCTACCTATACCCTTAGCCAATACCTAGTGCTCGATCATCAAAGTCGGCGCAATCTGGAACTCACCCAAACCTCTCGCGATGGCACCTTTCGGGGGTCTTTGCTATGGGCCATTGATCGGACTCGCACGGCTATGGGCAGTCGCGCCCTCCGTCGATGGTTATTGCAGCCTCTCCTCGACCTCCAGGATATTCAAGCTCGTCAAGCGACGATTACTGAACTCCTACCTCAAACCGGATTTCGCAAGGAACTGCAAAACCAACTCCAGAAAATCTACGATTTAGAACGCTTGGCAGGGCGGGCGGGGTCTGGCACGGCTAATGCCCGTGACCTGGTGGCCTTAGCAGAATCCCTCGGCCAATTGACGGAGTTATCTCACAAAGTCGCCAAATGCGAAGCCCAGTATTTGCAGGCCTTACAAACCGTCCCCCCCATTCTCGATCAGCTCGCTCAGCGCTTGCGCGCCCATTTAGTGGAATCGCCGCCCATCTCCCTAACCGAAGGGGGCATTATTAAACCCGGCGTCAATGGTGAGCTGGATCAGATGCGTCAGCAAATCGTCAGCGACCAACAGTGGATCGCCAACCTAGAAAAAGACGAACGAGAACGCACGGGTATTTCCACCCTCAAGGTGGGATTTAACAAAGCCTTTGGCTACTTTATTAGTATCTCTCGGGCCAAAGCCGACCAGGCCCCCGACGACTATATTCGCAAACAAACTCTGACCAACGAAGAACGATTCATCACCCCAGAACTGAAGGAACGGGAAGCCCGCATTTTCACTGCCCAAACAGAACAGTTCCAGCTGGAATATGACTTGTTTGTCGCCCTCCGCACCGAAGTGGGTGAACAGGCCAGCCTAATTCGCACCGTTGCCGCTGCCGTCGCTGCGGTGGATATTCTGGTGGGCCTGACGGAAGTGGCAGTGTATCAGGGCTACTGCTGTCCTGATATGAGCGATAGTCGCGATATTCAAATTCTGGACGGTCGCCATCCGGTGGTGGAGCAGTCCCTGCCACCGGGCTTTTTTGTCCCTAATGCTACTGAGCTGGGTCGTTCTCCTACCTCTAAGGCAGCACCCGATCTGGTGATTTTAACCGGCCCCAATGCCAGCGGCAAAAGTTGTTATCTGCGTCAGGTGGGTCTGATTCAACTGATGGCCCAGATTGGTAGCTATGTGCCCGCTCAGTCGGCTCGGTTGGGAGTGTGCGATCGCATCTTTACTCGCGTCGGTGCGGTGGACGATCTAGCCACGGGCCAGTCTACCTTTATGGTGGAAATGAACGAAACCGCCAATATCCTTAACCATGCTTCGTCCCACTCTTTGGTGCTGCTAGATGAAATTGGTCGAGGCACGGCCACCTTCGATGGTCTAGCGATTGCTTGGTCTGTGGCGGAACATCTGGCCACCGTTATCCAGGCCCGTACCATTTTTGCCACCCATTACCATGAGCTAAATGAACTGGCGAGTTTGGTGGAAAATGTCGCTAACTATCAAGTCCTCGTTAAAGAACTCCCCGATCAAATTATTTTTCTCCATCAAGTCTGTCCCGGTGGAGCAAGTCGCTCCTACGGGATTGAAGCAGGTCGGTTGGCAGGCTTGCCCCCGTCAGTGATTAAGCGAGCCAAGCAAGTGATGAAACAGATTGAGCAACATAGCAAAATTGCGGTGGGCCTTCGTAAGGGGAATGCGCCATCTCGCCCTCGTAAGTCGACTGAGACTGCTAAGGAGCAAAACCAGCAGTTTGAATTACCCTTTTAAAGGGGGCTGTAATCTAGAGGGTAGGCAGCGGCTCAGACAACATCAAAGATGCAAGCTGAGGACGCTATATTTACTCATTCGCACTATTCTGCTTTAACCAGGCTCTTAAATCAGCAAGCTTGACAAAGTCGAGTAGAGCTTCGCCTAATATTTCCAGCTTTTCCGCCGATAATGACTCAATTTGAGCTTGGAGATTAGGAGGGATGGAGCCGATCTGACGACTGAGTAGGCGGAGAATTAAGGCTCTTTCGCCTTCAATACGCCCCTGTTGGCGTCCTTCAATATGTCCTTCTTGGCGTCCTTCTAGACGTCCTTCTTGCAGGGCCTCTTGATAAACTTTAGTTTGCTTGAGTTCACCTACACCCAACATACGCTCTATCTCCTCTCGACTGAGGTGGGGAAATTTATAGACCACAATCGTCTCAATTAAATCTATTATCGCTGCTATTTTCGGGTTTGTCCGATTTTGGGTTTGAGACTTTGCCAGCAGTACTTGGGCTTGAGGGACCACATCTTTGGTGTTGGCCATTACCAGTTGCATTAACCCCACTCCCAGAGAAGGACTTGTGTTGTCTAGATCTTCAAGATAAATACGATGGACTTGATCGCTGTTGAGATTGGCACGGTAGACATGGGGGGAGGTGGGTTCTACGCTGCGGCGAGGATAGATAACAACGGCTTGCCAATCTACGGTGTGGGGATGCAGCCCCAAGTAGAGATAAATTTCGGAGAAGAGGCGCTGATAAAACTGAGGGTCATGTTGAAATTGGACTTCTACAAACCAGACGGTTTGATCGGGGGCATTGGGTGTGGGTAGAAAGATGCCATCTAGGCGAAAGGCAACTTGCTTGATCTCTACTGATTTAAATTCATAGCCTTGGGCGATGTTTGCAGATTGGCCAAGTAACTCAAAAAGGGTGCCGGGATCAGTCTGAAAGATACGATAGAAGATAGAATCAGTTTTCAAAAGGCAAAGTCATTCTTATTGGGGCATACCAGCCATCCTACTGGATGGTATGCCGCTGGAGAGGGTAAGGTTCTACCATTTTTTTTGGGACTGATGACAGTGCCTTAAAACTGGACTTTTTGCAATTGCCCAGTCCTACCCATTGTCGCTGTTACTCCCGCCTCAAATCAATTCGAATTCCCGAGAAAAGGAGATGAGTATGAAACTCAGTATCGTTTTGATCAGTTTTTTGCTGGCCTTGGGTTTAGGACTGTATACATCCCAATCGCAACCATCGTCCCAGCCGTCTCCCCAGCCATCCCCTCAGTCCAGTCCACCGCCCTCAGTTCTACATCAAACCTATGATTTGCCAGGTGCGGTGGTTCATCTAATTAAAATTCCCCAGCATGAGCAATACACCCTTCGCCCGATGGTAGCTGATGGACTGATGACCGTAGAGGAATTTGCGCAGAAAACGAGTGTTCAGCCTATCGCTGTGATTAATGCGGGGTTCTTTGATCCGGTGAATCAGCAAACCACGTCCCATATTCGCATTAACGGCCAAGTCCAAGCAGATCCCCGGAAGAACACCAGGCTGGTAGACAATCCTGATCTCAACCGCTACCTACCGAAAATCCTCAATCGTTCAGAGTTCCGTCAGTATCAATGTGGAACGCAGGTGAAGTATGCCATTACGTCCCATCAGCATCCCATTCCTAAGGACTGTAAGTTGAATTATTCTCTGGGTGCGGGTCCACAGTTACTGCCTCAACTAACTTTGCAAGCAGAAGCCTTTACCGATTCCGTCGATGGCCAGGTGATTCGGGATGCGATTGGCAGTCGGCAACCCAATGCTAGAAGTGCCATTGGCCTCACTCAATCGGGTGATCTTCTCTGGGTGATGGTGGAGCAACAGTCTCTTGACAAGCCAGGCCTTTCATTGCCAGAGCTGGCTGATTTCCTGAAACAGCAAGGAGCGACACAAGCGCTGAATCTTGATGGAGGCGGTTCTTCTGCCTTGGTTTATCAAGGCAAGACTTATCCAGGAAGACCGGGGTCTGCTGGGGAATCGGCGGTACGCCCTGTTAAGTCAGTTTGTGTTTTACAAGAGCAGCAGACGCCTTAAAGCCTGATCGCCTATGTTTGATTAGAGTCGGTCGTTTGACGTGCTAACAGCAGGGGTTGTAAATCTTGATGCTCCCTTTATCAATCAGGGGTTGGAGAATTTCGTCTGTTGTAAAAAGGCTGGGGGAATGGGCCGTCGGAGGATGGAGCTGAGACTCTAGCCTTGCGATCGCAACCTTGAGGGCAGCAGCGGTTTGGTGATTGGTACATGCTTCTAGCTGAACTCGCAGCTGCTCGATTTTATCTACAGTTAACAGAGCCATGTAAATCTACACAATGTATATTCCACAACAATTAAACCATTGATCTGGCATGAATTGCCCTGGAACGCGAGAGTATCTTTTGGACTAAAACAATGCGAGAGAATCCATCGTTATTCTGGTCACAAAGTTTGAGTAAAGCCGTCAATATCACTAAAATGGCTTTAGCCAAAGGCAAGAAATTATCGCTTCATCCATTCTTGCTAACGACGCTTCTCATTAAAAATAGGCATCAGAAGAAATCTTTGATCGCCCAAGAAAAAGCTGATCTAGCTTGGTATTGCCTTCACTATCCTCAGCGGATAAAGCAACTGTTGGCAAATATCAGCTTGGCAGATGATTCCATCCTCAAGAGACATTCTTTTTCTAAGGAACGCGACGTCTGGCATTGCCAAAATCTATTGCACTACTATCAAGAGTCCCCATCTATCCCTTGGTTAAGAATTTCTAGAATCGAACCAAGCGGTAACACCGTCGAATGGGGAGATCGGGTTCTCCAAAATACCTTGTCCTTTCAGGGATGCGAAGATCAGGTGCCCTTAAGAGATGACGGACACCTAGACTGGATGCATAGGGGACCGAATGCTGATAGAGAATGGGCTTGGTTCCTCAATCGACATTACCATCTACGAGACCTGTTTGTGGCTTACAAGCTCACAGGTAATCCGATCTATGTGCGCTATCTAAATGACCAAATCGTAGATTGGATTCTGTTTAATCCCTCGACAGATAATGCTTCCCTTTGGGCTCAATGGCGAGGGCTAGAAGTGGTGTTCAGGGTTGTTCATTGGGCTGAGATTTTCTATGGCCTGCAGCAAGTAGAAGAATTTACACCGGCCGCCCGTATTTTGATGCTATCTAGCATTCAAGATCATGCTTACTACCTACGGCATCTAAATTCTTGGGGGGCCAATTGGTTAATCAAAGAAATGTATGGACTGGCCACTATTGCCCTCTATTGGCCAGAGTTTACCAATGCCCAGCAATGGCTAACCTTTGCCCTAGACCGCTTGCTGCAAGATCTGCCCAATCAAATCTACCCAGATGGTACTCATAAGGAACTCACAAGCCATTACCACACCGTTGTTCTCTCGGATTTGCAGCAGTTAGGGAATCTCCTAGAGAAAGCTGGCTTACCAGTTCCCCAGCAACTTCATCAGGTGTTGGTTAATATGTGGAACTATTTGGCCTATTCAATGCGCCCAGAGGGGTATGGGGTCTTAAATAATGATTCAGATCGCAACGACAACCGTGATTTAGTTCTGAAAGCGGCAGCACAATACCAGCGATTAGATTGGACTTTTATTGCCTCGAACGGAACCCAGGGAGCTTCTCCCAAGGGGCAACCCTCTAGAATGTTTCCCCGGGCAGGGCAAATGGTGATGCGCAGTGGGTGGGAGAAAACAGCTCACTGGGCCTGGTTTGATATTGGCCCTATGGGAATTTACTATCACATTCACAATGACAAGCTGCATTTATCTGTAGCCGCCTATGGTCGAGACTTATTGGTGGATGGGGGACGCTATAGCTATATCCGCTCAAAATTTTGGCATTATTTCCGGGGGTCTGCGAGTCACAATGTGATTTTGATGGACGGTCAAGGCTAGAAACATGATCATAGAGAGTCCTTACAGCCTGTTTCTAGCTGGGCCATTGAACCCCAGTTTGACTTTAGTCGAGGAACTTTTGAGCACGGTTTTACAGAGGTAGACGGCACTATCAAACATCGGCGAGCGGTGGTCTATCTGCGAGGACAATATTGGGTTGTAGTAGATCAAGTGATCACGCACTGCCCGCGACAGATAACGCCACTATGGCATTTCCATCCAGACTGCACGGTGACCCTACAAGGAGAGTCTGCGGTCTCCACGGATCGGGGGGTGGGTAATTTACGAATTCTTCCCTGTGCCTCCTTGTCTTGGTCTATTGAATTAGTGCGAGGGCAAGAGGAGCCTGTGCAGGGATGGTGGAGTGGAACGTATAACCAAAAATTACCGAGTACCACCGCTGTCTATTCTGCCCAAATTAGTGGCCCCACAACCTTTGCCTGGATCTTGTTGCCAGCCCTGGGGCCTGTCTCCTGTCCAACCGTGCAATTGTTATCGATCTCTGAGGAAGCTATTTCGCTGGGTATTGACAGGCCAGGGCACCCCAGGGACATCGTGGCGGTTCGTCTCGCGGGGACCGATCCTGTGGATTTAGGGAATACCCTAGTATTAGATGGCGATTGTGCGATTTACCAAAAAAAACACAGGCCTTTGGTTGCTCACGGTACGGTTACTGATGCGACTGGAAAGATTTTGGCTCAACATCCCCATGGCTTTTCTGAGGATAAGGAGGGGCCTTTAGCCCCAGACCATAGGCAAGGTAAAACGCTGGATTAAGGAGGATTCGAAACTGCTCACAGTCATCCTGTTCTAAGATTTCTGGCTAAACCTCGAAACAATTTTCGACAGTTCTCTTGAGGCAAACCATATCAATCCCCGTAGTAGATGTTTTTTATTGTGAGGATATCAATTGAGCCAGCATCTTGGCCGTTTGGCTAGGGTTATATTGTTTAGACATATTTTTTGCTTGTTTTCCCATCTCGCTTATTCTGCCTGGATCACTAATCAGTTTAAACATCGCATCTGCCAATTCTGAAGGATGATGAGGATTGAAACAAAGTCCATTCTTGCCTTCTATAATCAGCTCATTAGCCCCTGCTTTATCTGAGCATAGAGTTGGCTTTCCAAATGCCATTGCTTCAGAAACAACCATTCCCCAGACGTCTTCGAGACTTGGGAAAACAAATGCGTCCACATACTCAAAATATACACCTAAGCTGCTATATTCAATTTCCCCTATCCACTTTACATAACGTTCTAAAGAACAACGAGTTGTATAGTCTTCTAAGGTTTTGCGTTGCTGCCCATCGCCTACAATTAGAAGCGTAAAATTGCAGTTTTTTTTATTTTTTAAAATCAAACAAGCATCTAAAAGCTCTTTTATCCCTTTCCGAGGAATGATTTGGCCGACGTATAGAAAGATCGGTCGTGTTTGGGCGATTTGATGGAGCTTATCTAGATGAGAATTGCCTTGACCAGAGATCTGCTGTAATGCCCGGCCATCAGACACTAGAAATGGACAAGAATATATTTTTGTATCTTCAGCCATTAGCTTTGCCGCAAGGTACTTACTCGCAGCACTATTATTAGCGATAAAAACGTCCACCACCTTCCCCATTAAACGGCGGATTTGCAACCGCAGCGGAGAATTAATATGGTCCGTACTCGGCGAACTACCATCGCAAAAAACGATAACCTGCCATCGAAAAACGGGTTTGAATACCAGCACTAGTAAAGTCCATAGACTGAAGCCATCTGCAAAAATCACGTGGGGCTGGTACTTGAGCAGTGAGATAAGAATCTTAGGAGATAGGTACATCAGCGTTGTACCATACCCACTGGCATTGGGCTTTAGTTTAATCAGCTTTCTTTGGCCAACGATCTCGTACTTAAATGACTTTTCGCAGCCATACGCATATCCTGGCCAACTCCCAGTAAAGAGCTTTGTCTGCGGGACGAGTTTGCTAAATTCGCGCACAACAGGCTGCCAGTAGAAAGCAGCCCTTTTTAACATCCATGCAGTTCGAATATTTTCCAGGAACTCTACCTAAAGTTAACGAACGCTATATTTCCTATATCCTATAATGCAGTGCTCTATTTGGTGTTGCATCAATACGAGATGAATTTCAGGTCGGGAAGCAATGTCGCTTCTCCCAGTTTTATGGATCGCTCTGCATACCAGTTCGATCGTCCATCCATGGTGTAATAGACTTAAATGTTTATCGCTGGGTGAAATTAGATCTATCGATGTGGTGGTTTATCCGAGCATACTTTAAGCATTTCTCTAGATTTAAAGCGGTTGACTTAGAAATCCAGAAGCGCGTATCGTTTGAGCAGCAGTCTCGCCAGCAAATTAGAGACTATCAGCTTCAGCGGTTTAATCAATTGTGGGAATTTTCCTGTACCCATGTTCCTTATTATCGAGCCTTAAAGGCTAGTCATCATCTGCCGTCTCACTTCAGTGCCTTAGAAAATATTTCTCAACAAGTTCCCATTCTGGAAAAATCAGAGATACAGAAGGCCCCCGAGTTATTTCGAGCTGATCGACCGTCCACTGGTTTCTGGACAGGCACCAGTGGATCAACGGGGACACCGATGAAATGTTATTGGGGGCAAGATGCCTATCTAGAAAGTCAACGAGATAAATATTACTGTCAAAGTCTTTTTGGCCTAAGTGTGTGGGACAAAACTGCTAATCTTTGGGGCTATTCACGCTTTTGGGGAAGAAGTCTCGAGCAGAAAATAGAGTATCTAAAAATTAGAATTTCTGAAAAAATTCGCAATAAAATTGCCTTTCCTGTTGATCGAATTGATCGAGATAAATTAAGGAAATGGTATCGGCAACTCAACCAAAAGAAAATCATCTTTTTATATGCTTTGCCGAATCTAGCCTATTTATTGGCCAGAGCTAACGAGGATCAACCTCCACCATCCTGTCTTAAATTGGTGATGGTTGGGGGAGAGCCGTTGTTTGACTATCAACAAGAATTGATGGAAAAGGTGTTTGGATGCCCAGTTGCGATCGAATATGGAACCATTGAGGCAGGGCTAATCGCCGCTTCCTATCCAGATTCTAAACTGCATGTTTGTGAACGAGGGACTCTGCTGGAGACCCTCCCTAGCTCCGATGGCTTATTTGAACTCGTTTTAACTAATCTTAGAAACCCGGACTTTCCGTTAATTCGCTATCGGATTGGCGACTTCGTTACGGATCCTCTATCCTTCCCTGAGCAGGGTACCGCCACATTATCACCCGTTATCGGCAGAGTGCGAGATGTTTTTATCAGTCCGTCAGGAACCATCATTAACGGCGTCGAACTCAGTGAGTTCTTTCGAACATTCCCAGAAATTATTCAATATCAGGCGATTCAAGAATCGCTGCACAAGGTTTTCATTAAGGTGGTTTGTTCTCCTGTTTTGAGTGAAGCAAATAGACATAAAATTAATACAAAATTTGCCAATATTCTGGGTGATCAGGTTGAGGTTCAGGTGAAACAAGTTGACCAGATAAAATCAACTGCCGCGAACAAACATAGATTTATTATCAGTAAAGTCGCAATGGAGCATCTCAATCACTTAAGGCCAGAATAAGGTTAAGGTATGCTTTGCTCGCTAAAACAACCTATGCAGCTCTAGACTTCGGCTCTTTGCTATGTATCGAACTGGGAAATGACTAACTTAAGTCATAAAAAAGTTCTCATCTCTGCTTATGCCTGTCGACCTCATATGGGCTCTGAAGCAGAGGTGGGCTGGAGTACAGCTTGGGAAATTGCCCAATATTGCCAGGTTTGGGTGGTGACTCGCAGTGATAATCGCAGGGCTATCGAAGCTGAGTTGGCGAAGCAGCCTGATCTAAAACTTCAATTTATTTATCACAATCTCCCTTGGACACGCTGGTGGAATTTTGGAGTTCAGTTGCATTATTACCTCTGGCAATTCAAAACCTATGGGTTAATTCGTCGACTGGACCGCGAGATCGGTTTTGATCTGATTCATCATGTGACCTATGTAAAATATTGGTCTCCTAGTTTCTTAGCCCTTTTACCCATTCCCTTTATCTGGGGACCAGTGGGTGGAGCGGAGTCTGCACCAAAGCCCTTTTACCAAGACTGGAGCATGAGGGGTAAACTCTATGAAAACTTGAGAAATTGGGCCAGGAGATTAGGTGAATATGATCCCTTTGTGCGTTTGACTGCTCAGCGATCGCAATGGGCGGGTGCTACCACTGCCGAAACTGCAGAGCGTCTGCGCTATTTAGGGGCAAGCCAGGTGTGTATTACCTCTGAAGCAGGTCTTTCTAGTGAGGAAATAACCGGGTTCTCTCAAATACCTACACCAGCGGAGTCCCCCTTCAGGATCATCAGTATGGGGAGGCTTCTGCATTGGAAAGGGTTTCACTTAGGGTTGCAAGCCTTTGCGGCAGCTCATTTCCCTACTCAAGTTGAATATTGGATTGTTGGCCAAGGTCCTGAATATCATCGTTTACAATCTCTAGCTCAACAGTTGGGGATTGAGCACCAAGTTCGATTCTGGGGACAACTTCCCCGCTCCGAAGCCCTGCAGAAACTGCAATCATGCCATGTTCTTGTTCACCCCAGTTTGCATGATTCTGGTGGGTGGGTTTGTCTAGAAGCCATGGCGATGGGTCGGGCTGTGATTTGTCTAGACTTGGGTGGTCCTCAAATGCAAGTCACCGATACCACGGGCATTAAAGTCCCTGCTCATTCTCCCGATCAAGCGGTTATAGATTTGGCTGACGCGATGGTTCGCTTAGGAAGTGATGGGGCATTGCGACAGCGCCTAGGCAATTCAGGGCAGCAGCGAGTTCGGGATTACTATAACTGGACCGCTAAAGGGCAATACTGGGCCGAATGCTATGCCGACATTCTCAATAGCGGCAAGATATGAGTCCTCCCCCTGCTGTGGCTATCTTTTGTGGTCGGTTGCTGCCGATTTCAGAAACGTTTATCCACAAACAGGCAGAAGGATTACAAAGTTTTAGACCCCATTATGTGGGCACTCGCTTTGTTCAAGGCATTTCTTTACCCCAGGAACGCACCCAAGTCGTCAATCGAGGCGGACTGTTAGGTATAGGGGCTGAATTGCTGTTCAAGGAGTTGGGCATCTCTCCTAGCCTATCTCGGAGGGTCCACCAAATAGACCCTGTGCTGATGCATGCGCATTTTGGCGTTTGCGGGACCCTAGCCCTGCCACTAGCAAACAGATTACATATCCCATTAGTCGTTACCTACCATGGTCTGGATGCGACGATGAGTGATCAATTTGCTCGACAGAACTCTATCAGCACTCGTGTTTACTTACGTCGCAGAGAAACCTTGAAGGCAAAGGTTCAATTATTTCTTTGTGTATCCGAATTTATTAAAAATAAACTGATCAACCAAGGATTTCCAGAAGATAGATTGCTTGTACACTATATCGGGGTAGATACAAATTTATATCAAGCAGACATTACGGCAAACCGGCAATTGATTGTTCTATTTAATGGGCGATTGATCGAGAAAAAGGGATGCGAATACTTGATTAAGGCAATGAAGTGGGTGAAAGATTCCGTCGCTGATGCCTCTCTTATCATTATTGGGGATGGACCGTTAAGGAAAGAGCTGGAACACTTAGCGGCCAATACGTTGAAATGCTATCAATTTCTGGGTTCTCAACCGTCTCATGTTGTCCGTGAATGGATGAAGAAAGCAAGACTATTAGTAGTGCCGAGTGTGACATCTGATGTAGGAGATTCTGAAGGTCTGCCAATGGTCATCCTTGAAGCTCAAGCGATGGGAGTACCTATTGTCGCTTCTGATCATGGTGGTATTCCTGAAGCGATTATTCATGGCAAAACTGGTTTTTTAGTGCCTGAGCATCATTGTCAATATCTTGCTCAACATATTTTATATCTCTTACAAAACTCGATGCTTTGTCAGGAATTCAGTGCGAATGGGAGAAAACAAGTATTAATCAAATTTGACTTATATCAACAGACGAGGACACTAGAACAAATTTACAGTACCTTTGTAAAGAAACATTGATAATCCTTTTCAATAAAGGTTGTTATTTTATACAATAGGAGTCATTATATACTGGCATTAATTGAAATGCCTTGAATAAATTCTATTAAAACTTGAAATACCTTAGCGAAAAGACCATCTAAGCTCAAGACCTTAAGCAATGCATTGGCAAACAGATAGTCTTATTAGCTTTTTTCATTCTGTAGTTGGTGGAGATCATAGCTCATCATATTGATCCAGAAGGCATCAAAGAGGTGTTATTGAAAGCATTCGTCTTGCCTATCTTCTACAGAGAAAAGTTGAAGCAAAAAACTTTCTAGCTTGCTGGAGTTTTTTAATCATGAATAATCCTTAATTAACAACAAATTTAGAATGTTCTAGGGGGATTTATACCTTATGGGTGATTGGGGTATGAATGTCCTAGAGTAGTAGTATTACTCTTTGACAGAAAAATTGGCTACTGCAATTTAGTTGTCTTTTGAGCTTTTGTGCGAGCAAGTATCAATGCTCAACATTTAGCTGTCAAAGATTCGGTTAAAGTATTGCACATTCTTCAAATTCATAATCATTACCTAGCTCGGGGTGGAGAAGACGAATCATTTTCTGCCGAATGCCAGTTGCTACGACAGAGGGGACATCAGGTTGGAACTTATGTCGAAAATAACAAAACGATCAGTAGCTTAGGACTTTGGAAGACAGGCTTGAATGCAATCTGGTCTCAACCCAGCTATCGAGCGATTCGGGCGCTACTCCAACAATCCACTTACGATGTAGTCCATACTCAAAACTTTTTTCCCCTGATATCTCCATCGGTCTATTTTGCTGCTAGGGCTGAAGGTGTTCCTGTCGTCCAGTCCCTGAGAAATTTTCGTCTTTCTTGCCCTAGTGGACTTTTCTTTCGAAAAGGCGCGGTTTGTGAAGATTGCAAAGGGAAAATCATGCCATGGCCTAGCATTCTGCATCGTTGCTATCGAAATAGTTGGACTGCTACTTCTGCCGCTGCACTAATAATCGGGGTTCACAATGTTCTAAATACTTGGCAAAGTATGGTGGATCTCTACGTTGTACCGACCCACTTTGTGCGTGAGAAGTTTATCCAATGCGGTTTTCTCGAAGATAAAATTTTTGTCAAACCGAACTTTGTTTATCCTGATCGCAGTATGGGAGATGGGGAAGGGGGGTATGCCTTATTTGTGGGAAGGCTGACACCGGAGAAAGGGATACGGACATTGTTAACAGCGTGGGAGTCTCTGCATACAAAGATTCCCTTAAAAATTGTGGGTGAGGGGCCTCTCGCTCCTTTGGTTCAAGCTGCTAGTTCTAAGTGTCATTCTGTTGAGTGGCTGGGCACCAAAACTTTAGCTGAAGTGTACGAGCTGATGGGTAGGGCAATGGTTCTGGTTATGCCCTCGGAATGGTACGAGACCTTTGGGCGAGTCGTTATTGAGTCTTTTTCTAAGGGCACCCCTGTGATTGCCTCAAATATTGGTGCAATCGCAGAGTTAGTGGACTCAGGTCGTACAGGTCTCCATTTTCAGTCGGGCAATCATGCTGAATTAATCCATCAAGTCAATTGGACAGTAGATCATCCACTGCAGCGGCAAAGGATGCGGAAAGCCGCGAGAGCAGAATTCCTTACAAAGTATACGGCAGAGGAAAACTACAAGTTGTTAATGGAAATCTATCAATTGGCATGCACGACAGTACGGTAAATACTGCATTTTTTAACTCCCTAACATAAAGGCAATTACAAATAAACCATAGGTAAGTCCCAACTTGAAGGTATTGAGGGCCTCTCCCCAGAGCGCTTTGCGAGCATTGCCTCGATTGCGATAAAAGATCCAGTTCACCACTTCTGTAAACAGCAGAACTAAAGCCGCTACGGTGATATCCAGGTAGGCTAGCTGACCTGCGATCGCAGCAAAAGATACGCCAATATAAATCCCAAACAACAACGCAATCACCAGCACCGAAATCCGTCGCCAGGGGTTGCGCAGCTCCTGCTTCAGTTGCTGTCCTAAACCAGAAACCAAGGTATTGAGACGGGTATTCTGCATTAGAAAAACTCCCTGGAGTAATTAGGGTTGGACTTGGGTTGAAATCCAGTTGAGATAAGGCATCGAACCTGCCGTAACGGGCAAGGCAATAATTTCTGGCACATCATAGGTGTGCAATTCACGCACTTTCGTTTCTAAATCCGCAAATTTATCCTGTTGAGTCTTGATCATCAACTGCCATTCTTGATCATGGCGTACCTTTTTATCCCAGGTATAAATAGATGAGATGGGAAATAGACTGACACAGGCCGCCAGGTGATCACGAACGAGAAGGGCTGCGATCGCAACCGCTTCATCCTCGGAAGAGGTGGTAACCATCACCACAATAGCGTCTGTAGCCATATCCAAAAACGACTTGTTAGGTGTTAGTCATAGTGTATCGGTTATCTGGCCAACATAAGGTGTATCGGTTATCGGCTGGTCTCCTAGCCCGACTTTTCAGCATTATTAACCTCTCCTCACTATCATTTCTGCTTAGAATTTTGCAGGAGTGATGACTGATGGTCGTATTTAAGCTTTGATACTCATTGCACTGTGTGGATTACCCATATCCACACACCGGCTCTTTATTCCATCCTCTGATGCCAACAAGATGGTTACAATCTTGAATCGAGCCTGTTCTTTATCAAGATAATTCTCAATAAAATAAAAACTAAATTTTACACTCATATTTATATAGAGCTCTTAAAGTAGTGGCCTAAAAGGCGATAATTCTGTGATACATAGCTTCTCCTTATGAAATTTTCAATTTAGAACAGAAATCTTATATGCGGCCTTATTGAAAAAATTTATTAATAACCTTATCTTGAATTAAGAATATTCTCAATAGTTAAAGGTTTCAGCAAATCCTTTCTGTGGCTGATAAACCATAGGTTGATTGCAGCATTGATGTGGTCCTCAGGTGAGATCACATTTATGCCAGCTATTCACCTCAGAGATATCGATGATGTCGCAGGGAACAGATAAGGATGGACTATTTCTCCGTATCCCAATTGAGTTCTCCATGCCCAAGAACCAATTTTTTTCTGAAGATCCCATATTGCCTTAAAGACAATGAGCTTGTAGTAAAAATATGCAAGAACAATGCTACTTTAATGCTCTCTCCAGCTAGAGCAATTGCTGGTTTAATTTTTGAGCTTTCCAATTTTAGGTGCAAATAAATTTTAGGTCATAAATCATGAAACAGCCTGCTTCCCAACACGCTAATTCCATAGCTCGACTGATGTTGATCGGTTTAGGTATTGTGATCAGCTTGCTAATTGGAGGGCTTATAAAACCAGCATTTGCTCACCATGGCGCAGAGATCACCACTGTTAATGGTTTCTGGGTGGGTATAACTCATCCACTAATGGGCTTAGATCACTTGGCCTTAATCGCATCAGCAGGGTTATTGGCATCTCGTAAAAAAGAAGGGATGATTTGGGCTTTTACCAGTTCATCACTGATGGGAATTGCGGTTGCGATCCTCGGCGTTCAGATTCCCAGTATGTTAGTAATCTCAATCTCACTATTTCTCATTGGAGTCTTACTGACTCAAGTAGATACGGTAACAACTGGCTTGCTGGTAGCGGGAGTTGCGATCGCAGGATTTTGCCATGGTTATCCCCATGCAGCTTTACTTGAGACTTTTCCTGCCTCTACTCAAATCAATTTTTTGATTAGTTTCACCCTTACCCAACTAGCGGTTGGTCACATCATTTGTTATGCCACTAGACAGTTACTCCCCTCCAATAGAAATTTAATTTATCCAGGATTAGGAATCTGTGGTATCGGTGTTGCCTACCTTCTTTCAGGATCTTTACTATAACTCTTGACTAAAAAAGCTAAGTCTCAGGGTGAATTCATAAAGCAAGTCAGGTTTTAAACAATATTTTTTTGCTTTTCGAATCAACATAGTTCTTCCTGCTTTTACCACCAAAATCTGTCTATATTCAAAGCGAGAGGGTTCTCTCGCTTTTTATGTATAAAATAGTCCATGCTTGTTATTTGTACTAATCAGAAAATCAAAAAGCAATTTATTGACTTCATGCATTAGAAGCCTTGGATAGCATAAGCTACAATTCTTTCTAGAATCTCTTTCAGCAACATGAAGATCAGATTCTTCAACAGATATGGATTCATGATTTCCTTGTTTAATCTTGCGATATTTGCCAAAACTTTTAATACTTTTTTTGCGCTAAAAAGCTAACTATTTTGCATTCGATTTTTATGAATCAATGCCTTTTAAAATACAGAGTTTTTCTAGATTAAACTGTATATTTTATTGAGTAGTTAACCTCTAAAGATAATGATAATTTCTGATCCTGCATCAGTTCTAATCGTAACCATCTTGGTTGTAACAATTGTCTTCACTGGTATTGCTATCTACGTAGCTTTTGGCCCGCCCTCCAGACAATTAGTTGATCCTTTTGAAGAGCATGATCTTGCCCATGGACACAGTCACGGGCATAGCCATGGGCACAGTCATGGGCATGGCTATGGACATAGCCATTAATAAATTCATCCCCCTTCAGTTAGCATCTACAAAAGTCAGAGTCTCCTTAGTAAGGGGTATTTGTTTAATCAGCATCCCTCCTTGAAAGAATAGCCTTGAGTCTTGAATACAATATATTTGTGTTGATATCCCATCTTCATCAGCTAGCTCAGGCCGACGGCATGATTGGGCTTAGCTTCTGTACAGTGGGTATTGCACTTTATTAGAGACCTCCATGCGGATTATCTGGCTCCTCATTCAGGCTTCTTGGCTGAGTGCAACCTTGGCTATTCTGACGGGAGTTATCAGTGGCGTTTGTAGTGCACGACTAATTGCTCTAATTAATACCGCGATTAGCCAAAATGCCACCCAGCCAATGCTAATCGCCTTCGCAGGGTTAGCCATTCTAGCTTTTGTAACCGGGAGTCTATCCCAGTTTTTACTTATTGATCTGTCTCAAAATTCTGTTTATCAACTGCGTTTACGTCTCAGCCGGAAAATCCTCGCTGCTCCCTTACGACAGTTGGAGCAATTAGGCCCGAGCCAAATCTTCGCGGCTTTGACAAATGACGTAGAAGCGATTGCTAATACTGTATTTGTCATTCCTTTCCTTTGTATTGACTTAGCAGTGATGGGTGGCTGTTTAATCTATCTAGGTTGGCTATCAGTTTGGGTCTTCTTGATTGTGGTGGCCTTTATGGTGGTCTCTATTGCCTTGGTCCAGCTTTTGATTGGTCTTGCCTATCGCCATATTCGCCTATCTCGCCAGGAAGTAGATCAATTATTTACTCATTTTCGCAGCATCACCGATGGCATTAAAGAATTAAAGCTACATGCTATCCGTCGCAATACCTTTTTTGAAGAAGATCTGACGGTCAGTGCAGCAACCTTCCGTCGACAACAAAAAACGGCTTTTAAGTTTGCAGCATTATCCAGCGGCGGGGGGCAATTTCTATTCTTTCTTTTGATTGGCGTACTTCTGTTTGGCGTACCCGAAGTATTACCCTCAACTCAAGCCGTGTTACCCGCCTATATCCTCACCCTCACTTATTTAATGGGACCATTGGGCAATATTATCCAGCGCTTACCGAATCTAGCAACTGCCAATGTTTCGATTCAGAAAGTTAACCAGATGGGATTAACACTGTCTCAGAATGCAGAAATAGACACGGTGGTGACACAACCCACTCTCAAGCAGTGGCACCAGCTGAAACTAGCCCAGGTCGTCCATACCTACCATGACCCAGAAGTCGACCATCTGTTCACGGTTGGGCCGATTGATCTGACCATCAATTCAGGAGAACTCATATTTATTGTTGGGGGCAATGGCAGTGGTAAATCTACCTTGGCCAAACTGATTACCGGGTTGTATACCCCTGAATCAGGAGAGATCTGTCTGGATTCAAAACCCATCATAGACACCAATCGTGAGTGGTATCGGCAGCTATTTTCGACGGTTTTTTCGGACTATTACCTCTTTAAGCGGTTAATCAGCGAAGATTTCTCTACTCTAGATAAACAAGCCCAGACTTATTTGCGCAAGCTAGAGCTAGAGAAGAAGGTTTCTGTACAGGATGGACAGCTATCCACTACAGGACTCTCTCAAGGCCAGCGAAAACGGTTAGCCCTGTTGTCTGCCTATCTAGAAAATCGATCCATCTACTTATTTGATGAATGGGCAGCGGACCAAGATCCCATTTTTCGGGAGATCTTTTACACGCAACTGTTGGCTGAACTCAAACAGCGAGGCAAAACCCTACTGGTGATCAGCCATGATGACCATTTCTTCCATCTGGCAGATCGAATTATCAAACTCGATTATGGCCAAATTGAATCTGATGAGTATCTGGCTGGTGAACCGTTGTAGGGCAGGCGATCCGAGCCAGCGGGAACTTAATGTCCGAAAATTAGCCCACTAATGCAGGTTCACCCACTCGATCGGAGAGTACTGGCGCTGTATCAAATAAGTCAGAGCACAGCACTTCACAGGAATTATTCGGACTTTCAATCAGCTTGATGCGATGAAGTTCCGCCCCAATTTTGAGGATCGGCTCTCGCAGGAGTTTGGCGATATAGAAGGCAATATTTTCAGCCGTGGGAACGATCTTTTCAAAGTAGGGAATGTCTTTATTCAAGAAGGTATGGTCAAAGGGTTCTAGGACCACATCGTCGACCAGGCTTTGGAGAGCGACTAAATCCACAATCATGCCTGTCCGGGCATCCACCTCACCTTTGACGGTCACTTCTAGGTGGTAGTTATGGCCATGACCATGGGGGCGAGCGCATTTGCCATAGATTTCGCAGTTTTCTTCAAAACTTAGTTCGGGAAGTGCCAATCGATGCGCAGCACTAAAATGACTTCCAACAGTTAAATAGGCTTCCATGCCAGCTCCTTTGTAGTCGGCCCAAAGTTTGGGATGTTCAAAAAGTTGAATATTTACGATCGGCAAGTGAGATTCTAACCGTTGCCAAATCACCCGTGCCAGATGCTCGGTCGTGGGCAGCGTTTCCTTAAACTCGGGCCATACCTCATTTAGATAGGAAAAATTGAGAGGGTCTGTGACCTCTCGCTTAATCACTTGTTTGACATCCGAGAGATTTAAGACCATCCCATATTGATCGAGTTCGCCCCACATGGACACGAACAGTTCATAGTTGTGGCCATGGCCAGGGGAACGCGTACATAGCCCAAATTTTTCCTGATTTTCTGATGCAGATAGCTCAGGTAACCAATACCGATGGCTGGCAGAAAACTCAGCTCGTCGGTGGATGACACATTTCATAACAAGGCACACCGTAGCAACAGCCGTTCTTCAGTTAGAGACACGGCACTGATAATATTTCTTAATATTTTAACCTATGGTTTAGATTCTCTGGGGGAAACCGAACCCCTACAAGGACTTAAGCCAAGCCAGGGGTAAGGACATCAACTTACGTCGACTAGGAACATAGGCCCTGCGGGTAAAGACGTCATATTGGTTCTGCTCAATCACATCTAGAATCTGGCGGTAGAGCACCAGGGCCGACCATACGGGCCAGCGGGCATCCCTTTGCAGGGTGCCAATGCCTGACTCAGCTTGAGCAAAATACTGGCGTGCCCGACGAATTTGGAACTTCATAAAGGCTCGCCAACGATCATCGACGACGCCATTAAATAGGTCCGCTTCGGTATAGTCAAAGGCAGCCAAATCCTCTAGAGGCAGGTAGATTCGCCCGCGTCGAGCATCTTCACCGACGTCCCGGAGAATATTAGTGAGCTGATTAGCAATGCCTAAATCGACAGCCTTGTTAATGGTATTGACGGGATTGTTGAGAATTCTAGGAGGACTCCAGGGCGCCTGCAGGCGATCGCAAAACTGTTCTACCCCCATAATCTGGGCTGACATTAGACCGACTGTTCCGGCCACTCGGTAGCAGTAAAGGCGCAAATCCTCAAAGGTTTCGTAGCGGTCGCGGACTAAATCCATCCGCTGTCCGGCAATCATATCCCGGAACGGCTGGATATCCAGCCCATAGCGTTCTACGGTATCCACAAGGGCCACATCCGGATCGTCCACAGGATGACCTGCAAACACAGATTCAAGCTGTTCTTCCCACTTATCTAAGGTCTCAGAGGTGGTAAAGGCCGCTTGGGGACCGTCAACCAATTCATCCGTCAGCCGACACCAGACGTAAATGGCCCAAACGCCTTGCCGCTTTTCGGGCGACATCAGCTGAGTACCCAGATAAAAGGTCTTGGCATAATCGGCGGTCACTTGCCGACATTGTTCGTAGGAGTCTTCAAGAGACGCCAGTTTTTTTGTGGGTCTTGGAGTTTCAGGCAGTTGCAGCATTCGGGATTGACTGGGAAACTGGCTTGGACGTTACAGAAGCGTTATTTGAGGACGAAAGAGCTTTGGCACTGTTAATCGCTTGTGCTGTCAGCTTACCAGAAAGCACCGCCCCCTCCATACTGCCCAGATAACGTTGCATGGTGTAACTTCCAGACAGAAAGAAGTTGGAGATAGGTGTTGTTTGCACCGGACGGAACTGTTGCCGACCTGGAATCGCCTTATAGACCGAGCGAGGCGTTTTTACTACTCGGGCTTTCAGAACTTTGGCCTGATCGGGAATTTCATCTGGGAAAAGTTTGGCGAGTTCCCCTAGAGTGGCTTCAATAATATCTTCCTCGGATCGGCTGATCCAGTCTTCTGCTGGGGCCAGCACTAGCTCCAACATCGACTTATCTGGATCAGAGTATTCTCGGCAAGCGTTACTCATATCAGCATAGACGCTTAATAAGGGTGACCGAGAGAAGAGTAAATGGTCTACGTCGCTGAGCTTGCGATCAAACCAGAGCTGAATGCTGATGACGGGCACTCCTTCCAGCTCCTGGAGCTGTTGGAAATAGGGTTTGGCTTTCCACTCATCGGGCATCATCAGCTTCATGGCGTCAACAGACATGGCCGAGACATAAGCATCAGCGGTGATGGTGTACTCTTCCGCATCAGCCGATCCTTTCATCAAGAAATGATTCACACTGCCATCTTCGTTGAGGACAATCTTCTTTAGCGGGGCATTAACCAAGACTTCGCCTCCCCGTTCCGTCACATAATCGACGATGGGCTGACAAAGCCGCTCGGGTGGCGCACCATCCAAAAAGGCAATCTTGGAGCCGTAACGCTCTTGTAAGAATCGATTGAGCGCCGTTAGGGGAATGGTAGCTGAGACTTCATCGGGATTGATAAAGGTTAGGGCTTTGGAGGCGGCGATAAAAATATCGGAATTCACCCGGTCATCGATGCCTTGCTTTTGCAGCCACTCCAGCAAGGAGTAACGATCCATATCTTCGACGTATTTTTGCCCTCGAACAATCGCCGGTAGCAACCCGATCGCAAACCGGATCTTCTGCTCCCAACTCAACATATCGTTGTTGCGGAGAATCGAAATAATCACGTTAATGGGGGACGGTAGGTCCGGCACATCAAACCGTGACAACACCCCTGGCTTCTCGGGCTGATTGAAAATCAAGGCATGCTTTTTCCACTGCAGCCGATCTTCGATATCCAGCTCCTTGAGCAACTGGAGCATATTGGGATAAGCCCCAAAAAAAGCGTGCAGACCTGTTTCTACCCAGTCTCCATCTTCATCTTTCCAGGCGGCTACTAGGCCCCCTAAGACAGAGGCCCGTTCTAAAACGATGGGAGTATGCCCTTGGTCAACTAAATATTTGGCACAGGAGAGACCTGCCAGACCTCCACCTGCGATCGCAACTCGCATGAATTGTTATGTCCCTTGGATTACA
>NZ_JANQOY010000122.1 GCF_028285565.1 Acaryochloris sp. IP29b_bin.148 | reverse complement strand
GGCGAACTTCCTGTTCACTATCGTGGGACATGGTTTATCTCTCAGTACCAATTATTAACTCGGCAATCAGCCTGAACCCGATATCAAGACTGAGTAAATCTTGTTGTTTATTTTATGAAGATGGCTGGTCAAAGCTGGATGAGGTAAGCCTATCCACTTCCGACCAGCCATTCAGACGTTTAGTTAGGCTTCCATACCAATTTTGAAGGTACTCACTGATGCTTGGAGCTGCTTGGCAATTTCCACCGTCTCTTGCAGGGATCCGGCCACTTGGCGAGAGGACTCAGAGGTGTTTTCAGACACCTTCGCCACATTCTGAACTAGCTTCGAGAGCATCTGGGCTTTTGCCGTTTGAGATGCCGTCGACCCCGAAATGGTTTGCACCAAGTCCGCAATTTGTTGTGACACTGCCACAATTTGTCCCAAGCTTTGCTTGGTGTCTTGGACCATACGCGTACCTTCAACCACCTGGGTGGTACCCACTTCCATCGCGTTGACCACCTCAGCCGTCTCTAATTGAATATTCTCCACAATCTGCTCAATTTCCTTAGTCGCTGTTGCCGACTGGGACGCTAGTGCACCCACTTCTTCCGCAACCACCGCGAAACCTCGACCTTCTTCTCCTGCCCGAGCTGCCTCAATACTGGCGTTAATGGCCAATAGGTTGGTCTGCAACGCAATCTGGTTAATCAAAGACACTGCTTTGGAAATCTGCTGTGAAGATTCACCCAACCGTTTCACCTTCTTCGCCGTTTCGGCAACGGTTTCACGCAGTTGGTCAATACTGGCCACCGTTTGATCCATCGTGCTTCCACCTGTTACCGCGGTTTCGGAAGCGGTTTTGGCAATTTCAGCCGCTTGTTGCGCATTCACGGCCACCTCTTGGGCGGCATGGGTCAAATCTTCCACAAACTGTAAGGATTGCTCCACTTGTTCCGCCTGGACATTGGCCTCATCCGCCAATGCCACAATGGAAGAACTGTTTGTGGACACCGACTCGTTCACCTGGATGGCAGCGATTTGCACCCGACCCACAATATCCCGCAAGTTTTCAATAATCGAGTTAAAGAAGTCACCGACAATCCCAATTTCGCTGGCGTCCACGTTGGCTCGGACGGTCAAGTCACCATCAGATGCTGCTTCAACATCAGTCAAGAGTTTCAGCAAATCTGCCTGCAACGTTTCATTTTGCTTCCGCTGTTGTTCGGCCGTTTCAGTTTGCCGTTCTAGTTCTTGTTGCGCCGCATATTCCTGCTCCAAAATCAGCGTCTGGATCTGTTCCGCCATTTGGTTAATGTTGCCACCTAGCTGGGCCAGCTCATCCTCACCAGCCACTTGTACCCGGGCATCCAAGTCTCCTTGACCAATCGCGCTCACCGCCTCTGCTGAGTCAACAATCGGACGGGTGGCTCGTTCGGAGAGAATAACCGCAATTGCACCAATCACAATGGCTGCCAAGGCCGAACCTGCAATCAGGGACCACTGCAACTGTTGTAACGATTTAAAAGCGGTCCCTCGGTCTGATTCAACAATGGCTTTCCACCCCAATGAGGGCAAATTTTTGAGAAAAGGATCGTCGGAGTTGTTTAAAGCCTGGAAGGGCACAATCGTTTCCAACTTATCCGATTCCAAGATGTATTCAGGTTGATTAGAATCCTTAACCGTCTTGTACCAGGAGAACTTTTTATCCGCAGTGAGGGGTTGCCCTGTTTTGTTGGCGGCCAGAATCTCCGCTTGGGCTTCATTCGATCCGGCAAACAGGTTGCCATTTTGGTCCACGAGGTAGCCGTTCTCGTAATTTTCAACGCCCTTGAGCAAATCTTCCAGGAAAGTCACAGGCAATCTAGCTCGAACCACACCAATGGGTTTGCCTGTACCTCGATCCCGGACTACATTAGCGGAATACACCGAAATAAGTCCCGAAGATTTAGAGAGGAGGGGCTGAGAAATAATGGGTTTATCCGATTTAAGAGCCGCTTGAAAATAACTCCGGTCACTGTGATTTCCCAGGGCCTCTCCAGAGGATTGGGCTAGAACATTCCCCTTTAAATCGAAAAAGGCAATGCTGTTATAGATGGTATAAGCGTCAATAAACTTGTCTAGAGCAGCTTGCTTCGCCTGTTTGGTGGTGGAACCACGCAAGGTCGGATCGATAAAAATGTCCAAACTAGACATAATTTGGATGTCACCATATCTCTCCCGCATATAGGAGGCAACCTTTGCTGCAACCTGGGTTGTGGAGGTTTCCTTGGTTTCAATAATTTTTTGTGAAATGGATTGGTTGGCGAAGAAATAAGCTGCCGTGCCAACACCAATAATAGGAGCTACCCCGATAACGAGTGCCAGGGTAGTGGCCTTGGCTTTGAGGCTTAGTCGTTGCCATAGGGGTTTTACGGTTGCCGCTTCTGGGGTGACCTCATAAGCAGCAGGTGCTGCGGGGATGGGGGCAACTGCTTTCGACTCGTTTGATGCTAATTCTTGTGGATAAGACTCATTTAAGCCTGCCGTCATTTGCTCAGGATCAAGCGGAACAAGCTGATTGGCATCGCCAAGATTATTCGTTATTGCTGCATCATCTGCATGATCTTTCATATGCATGGGGAGTCGTGCCTCACGTAATACGGATAGTTTTGTCTAGAAGACTCAAGTTCTGACGAACCTTAAGAAGTATCAAAATGTCTGAATCCATTGCTCCAAGGGGAACTTCAAAAAAGCTTAATGTCCATATAATTAAGTTTTGTTTGATATACAGTACTGCACCCTCAAAACAGCCCCCTCAGGTTGCGCTGCAATACAGAAGCATGAACAATGGCGTCAGGATCCAGAACCAACAGAATTTCTTGTTCTTCTGGCAAGCACCCCCTTAGATAGGGCGCAATATTAGGCGCAACGGCACCAATGGGAGACTGAATCAGATCCGTTGAGAACCGAGTTACTCCTTGTACGGTGGGTACTGCAAGCCCTAATGGCACCTCGTCAACTTGCAAAATGACCACGTTAAATTGTCGGGCCGTTGTGGTAAATCCTGAATACCCTAACATGCTGGACAAATCGATCACCCAAAACACTCGGCTGCGCTGATTGAGGAGCCCCAAGACGCAATCGTGCATGTTAGGGATCGGTGTGATTTGTTCAACAGGTACCACTAAAACTTCTCGAGCGGTCTCCATCGGAATCGCAATAGGGACTTTTTCCTCTAGTTGCAATCTCAGGTATGGATCACCTAATCCTTCCTGTATCGGTGAAGATTGTGGTTCTAGCGTGGGCAGTTTCATGGATTACACAACCGACTGGACAGCTTGCAGTAAATCTTCACGAGTAAAAGGCTTGGTGACATAGGCATCCGCACCTTGTTTCTTGCCCCAGAGTTTATCTAAATCTTGGTTTTTTGAGGTGCAGATAACGACGGGCAATTGTTGAGTCGCTTCATTTTTTTTCAAACTACGGCAAAGCTCAAACCCGCTCATGCCAGGCATCACCACATCGGTGACTACAATATCAGGCTGCTGCGATTCTGCTTTTGCGAGTGCATCTTTTGCATCCGTTGTACTGATGACGGTATACCCCCCATCTCGCAAGTATCGGCAGATTAATTCCAATTCTGCAGGACCATCATCTACTACTAAAACAGTTCTCATGTGCTGCTGCTCCTAAAAACAAATCAAGGTAAACTTACAGTCTTAACAGATATTCTCAGAATGCCCTTTTTCCCTTGGGATCTATCTGTACAATATCTCAGGTTAAATGGCGAAAGACCATTTTCTGGAGGTCGGCTTGGGTAAATGGCTTGGTTAAATAGTCTGTTGCTCCCGCGACTTTGGCCTTCGCCCGGTCAATGAGACCTGTATTACCGGTTACCATTACCACTGGCACCTTCTTAAACTGTGAATTTTTGCGAATTAAGCGGCATAACTCATAGCCATCCACCCAGGGCATACCCACATCCAGCAAAATTAAATCAGGTTTTGCTCGCATGATCTGAATTAAGGCTTTGACCGGATCGTTGATCATGACGACGGAAACGTTTTGATCTTGCAAATACCGATTAATGGTGTTGAGAATCGCCGGGCTGTCATCGACGCAGGCAATAGTGTAGCTTTTTTGGCCGATCTTGCTGTCGCCAATATTGCCTAATGCGGCATTACTATCTGCGGTTACAGCACTTGCTTGAGGGGCAACTGTAGCGCCTCCGACTGCGAGTTGAGGGAGCTGATTGAAGGGAGGTTGGGGATCCTGTAAAAGAATCACCTTATCGACAATCAGGGAGTTTAGATTTTGAGCCAGTTGTAGTTCATCTAGATTGAGCAAGACTCCTAAATGGCGAAAACTAAATCCACGCAGGATTTTCTGTAGTTGTTGAACTTTACTGGGGGATAATTTTGCAGCGCCAGGGCTTTGTTCCGCAAAGTAAAGACGCTGATGGGGAGACCAGATGGTTGGCCCTAGCGCTTGCCAGCCCTCCAGACGCTTTTGGCATTTCTGTAATAGTGGCGGTATGTTTTGTTTGGAGTAAACAGGAAGATGCGCTGACTTGGGTAGAAACTTGAAGGTGCCTTCGGGTACCAACAGATAGGATTCCAAGATTTCGATAATAATCCCTTCCACCAAGGTGGCCGCCTCGGCGGGTTTGAGCTGGTTGGTTCTCACTAACCAAGAAATCGCTTGATAGTCAGGACAAATTTGGTCAGAGGACTCATCATTAAAATTAATCCGAACCTGAGTCCGAACTTCACTGTTGAGAGAAGGAACTTGGCGGCTGAGTCGTCGCAGATGATTATCGAGTAAATCGAGTGGGTCCGCAGAGTACGTTGCATACACCAACTGACTTTCTTCCAGATAAAAATGCCAGTTAATCGCACCATTGGAGACGATTAAGCAACCATCTTTTTTGGCATTAGCATGCTGGATCAGCAAGTTCGATACATTCAACTTGTTTGAGATTTTGCCACTCATAGTTGCAGCCATGGGTATTATTCTTCCTTCTCAACACACAACTTTCGATGAAATACTGTGTCGATCACACAGATTGAAAAGATGAATTATTCCGATCAATATTAGTCTAGAGAATATTAAGAAAGTGTAAAAATACATCTCACTCAAAGCACGGACATAACCGATTCAGTAATATTCAGCTATTTTTATTGTTTAAAGCCTTTGCAAATAGTATGCCAGAATCCCCTTGTGAAGGAGGCTGACTACCCCCGTCTCTTTAATGAAGTTAAAGTTGAGTTGTATTACATCTGTTTATCTCTACTGATGATTTAACATCATTAAATCGAATCGATCTATTGTTATAAAAGATCTATAAAGCTCCTTATTATTTATCATTCCCCGTGTCAGTCCGATAAGGATCATCGTAAAACTAACCAAATCTTTAGAAATGCGCGATATCCCAATCTAGTGTCCGTTCAAACGCTGGCACCCCATAGCGACATCGCTATGGGGTGCTCCTACTAGCCTTGTACCCCATACCAAGCTGCTTATCAGCGGTGAAGCTGAGTTCGGGGGAATAAAGATCAACAGTATTGGTCCGTATATCGCCGTGGGAAATAGGCTCAGGGAAATGCTTGACTTAACTGTCCAGGTCCAAGTCTGTCATGGAATCTGCCAATTCTTCTAAAGCCATTCTGGCAATATGCATTTCTGCCTCTACCTCTTCTTGGGGAAGGAGGGGAGTCGTCACACGGGTCGGCTGTTGGGCAACAATTTTCAAAGATTGGTGAACAGCAGCTCGTAACCGTTGTCCAAACTGTTGTTGTCCCCGTTGCTTTTGCCTGTAAACCCCTTCTTGGCTAGAAGCATAAAGCGGTGGCAATCGATTGAGTGCGTATGATACGACGTCAATTCGGTTTAGAGCTTTGGCTGTTTCAGGTTTAAAGTTGCGAGTCTGCCTGTCAATCTCTTCTTCGACAAGCTCTTCCATCACGTTCTTATAGACCTGAGCTTTATAAAATGCTTTTAACATGTCGTTTAGCTAGTGTCCTCGCCTCATAAACCTAGTGTTCCCACATTTTTTCAAATTTCGTAGGGGATTGCCTCCGAATTTCTTCGGATCATTATCCCTTTATCCCGATCAAGTCACTGGTTGGTGAATATGCTTTATTCAAAGGATAACCGTATTTTCCCTTAAGGAACAGTACATAAAGTACATTTCATTCGATTTTCTTAAGTTCGGTGAAAGGAAAAGTCTTGAGACTCGTTAAACGTCCGCAATGGTTTGCACCATCTGAGTCTGGAATAGGTTAAACCCCTGATATTAGTGTGGTCTGGGACCTGCATTTTGCCGCAGAAAGGTTTTACTGATTGGCTGCACCTGAGTTCGGGGTAGCACTGGAAATAGCGGTGCGATCGCACCTGAAGATACGTGAAGATCTCATCTTATTTATAAATAATATCTATAAAGGGATAGGAATGTATGACTAGAGATCTTCAGAAAATCTCGTTTTGAAGAGCATAGCCCATCATCCCTTTATTGCAATCATTATCATTTAACGTCTCAAAAATGCCGTTTTTTAAACCAACCGACTGATCAAGACGCTGAACTCAAAGAACGAAAGCACCTATCAAGATCTTTACCTACGACTATTGAAAGAAAAATGTCAAAATGGAAACCCCATCCTTTGCGTTTTTGCACTAAAGCTATGAGTCAAATCCACCAAATCACAGGGTCTGGTCTTCCTCTCACTGGCAACGATATTGATACCGATCGGATTATCCCAGCTCGTTTTTTGCGCTGTGTTACCTTTGAGGGCTTAGGTCAACAGGTCTTTGCAGATGATCGTCAGCAGGCAGCGGGACAGCATCCCTTCGATTTACCCCAATTTCAGGACGCCACCCTCTTAGTGGTCAATGGTAACTTTGGCTGTGGTTCATCGAGAGAACATGCTCCCCAAGCGATCGCCAAGTGGGGAATTCAGGCAATTGTGGGTGAGAGCTTTGCGGAAATTTTCTTGGGCAATTGTGTGGCCATTGGTATTCCCTGTGTGACGGCATCTCCTGAAGTCGTGCAACAACTCCAAGCCCACCTCGCCCAACAGCCCCAAGCCTCTATGCAGGTTGATTTAAACCGCATGACAGTCCAGTGTGACGATATCTCAGTCCCCGTCCATATGGGGGAGGGGCCACGCCAAATGATGTTGGCCGGAACTTGGGATGCCTGCGGCCAACTCTTAGGACAAGGAGACCAGATCAAAGCAACCGCAGACCGTTTGCCTTATTTAGCTTGGAGTTGAGGGCGTGCGCTTAAGATGGCTTCTAGTGTCTGCCAATCCTGAGTATGGATCATCCAGTGAGGAAGCTTGACTGGCTTCAGCGTGCCGCCTTGCTGAACATAGAGCTGTCGCCCCTGGAGTTGCAAATCATTAAAGGCACTAAAGGCATAGGATTTCACCTCCATCCCCAATACGTTATAGAGGGCAATATGATCGAGATGAACGGCAGCCATCGGCTTCGTCAAATAACCCCAGCCAATAAAGGCAATCAGACAGCCGAGGATGAGGGTAAAGTGAAATTGGCCTAACAGCAACAACCAAGCCCCTAAACACACATTCAGCCCCCCCAGTAGCATAAAGACGATGGCCACTTCTCTTTTATATCGGAGGAAACAAGGGAGGGCGGGAAGGGAACTTTCGGTCATGGGATTCAGCGTCTGAGCAGAAATACACTTCTATGATTACCATATTGGCCTGGACACTTCCGCGACAGTCCTGCTGACGTCGAGGTTAAAGGCGACGGCAACTTAGCGTTAAGGGTTAAGGCAGGCCTGACAAATGGCTTCAATATGGCGATGATCGGTTCCACAGCACCCGCCTAAGACATTGAGGTTAGGCAGTTGATCACTTAGGGTCAGATATTGTTTGCCCAATGCTTGGGGATTTCCCTCATCTAGTTCTTCGGCTTCATCCAGCTCTGCATGACTCTTGGTGGAGGCATTGGCGCGCAGCCCATGAATACGAGAGACCCAAGGCTCGTCGGTCGCTAGGATCGCGTCAAAATGATGGGGATGGGCACAGTTGATCATGTAGTAGGCGGGACCCTGGTGAGTGGCGGCATCCACTTGAGCGATCGCATCTTTCAAGGGTTGTCCCGTCGGCAATTTGCCATCGGTTTCCACAGTGAAGGAAATCACCACCGGCATCTCCACTGATTGGGCGGCACGAGTGATACCGATGGCTTCCTCGGCGTAGGTCATGGTGATAGCGGCCACCATATCGGCATCCGCTTCCCTAAAGACTAAAATTTGGGGGAGATGATACTGCTGGGCTTCCGCTGGGGTCATCGCAGTATTAACTTGATAGCCATCCCCTCGGGGGCCGACGCAACCGCTGATCACCATTCGGCTGATTTCGGTTTCATATTCTTGGCGAATCGTATGTAATAGTGCGATCGCTTGACGATTCCTCTCCGCTAACCCTTCTGGAGAGTAGCCTAATTGAGTACCCCAATCAGGATTGGCGCGCCAAGTGGCACTTTCAAGAATCAGTCCCACCTCATGGGTCTGCGCTAACTGAGCATAGGTCTGGAAGTACTCGTATAGCGATTGATATCCCTGATTATCCTTGAATAAATCAAAGGCAGCGAACTCAGGCAGCTCCAGTCCATTATGGAAAATTAGGGTGGTTTCCAATCCGCCATCCGTTATAAAGATGTCGTTAGAGAGTTGCGGTAAATTGTGTCGATACTGAGACATGTGAAGCTCCCCGGTTAGCTGCATATCCCCAGCGTTGTCGATTGAGCAGATGCAAACAATGATCACTGTCACAGCCGCATCCTGTCACAGCCGCATCTCTTCCACCCTTTACCGTCCGAATCGCCGTTGACCTCACTGCCATTTGCTGTTCTGTCGCCGCCGCATCGATTTCGTGATCTGTTTCCAGCGGGCTTTGGTATTCAACTGCGCTTTTTGATCTTGTTTACGCTGCAGATAGGCTTCTTCTCGCTGGAGTTTCTGGTAGCTTTGCAGCCGCTGAATATCCAACCGCCCGTCGGCTAAGGCGGCTTGTACCGCGCAACCCGGTTCTTGTTGATGCTGACAATCTCGAAAACGACACTGGGTGGCTAAGGTTTCAATCTCGGCAAAGGTTTGGGAAACACCGCTGGTTGTCCATAATTGCAACTCTCGCATCCCAGGGGTATCTATCAGCACTGCGCCAGACGGTAGGCCCATCAACTGTCGGGAGGTGGTGGTATGGCGTCCTCGGCTATCATCGGCTCGCACCGCTTGCACGGCCTGAATCTCTTCCTCCATCAGTTGATTCGTTAGGGTTGATTTGCCCACCCCTGAGGACCCCAGCAGGGCCACAGTCTGACCGGGCTGTAAATAGGACTCTAAGGCCTCTAGACCTTGGTGGTGCAAAGCGCTGATCTGGATTACCGGTACACCCAGGGCAATGGCCGCTAAGTCTTGCAAATATTGATCGAGCTGCTCACACAAATCGACTTTGTTCAAGACGATTACGGGGTTGGCACCACTCTCCCAAATCATCACCAAATAGCGCTCAATCCGCCGCAGATTAAACTCATGGTCTAAACCACAGAGCAAGAAAATGCTATCAATATTGGTGGCAACCAATTGCATCTCTGTGGTCGTCCCTGCCAATTTACGAGAAAACTGCGTTCGCCGGGGCAAAATATGGTGAATAATGGCCGTTTGTACTGCTGACGATTGAATTGCAACCCAATCTCCCACACAGGGAAGTGCTTCAGCACTATGGGCCTGATGACGCAATTTCCCACTTATTTTGGCCATTCTTTCGCCGTCTTGGGTGTACAGGGTATAGGCCTGTTGATGCTGACGAGCGACTCGCCCTACCTGTAACTGTTGCGCAGCAAACGGTTCGAAGCTGAGAGCCAATTCATGGCTCCAGCCCAATAATTCCAAGTTCATAAGTATACCTTTAGTGTCTAAATGTGGCAGGCAAGACACATAAAGGCTTTCATGCGTTTAAAGCACGATCAAAAATCCGAGAAAAAATGCCTCTATGGGTCAAGCCAGATGGGCTGTAGAGATAGAATGAGTGACCGACATAGTTGCACCTCCATTCAACTGAAGTGACTTCTTTCTCTAGCGTACTCCCTATGCCTAAAAACAGCCATTCACAACCTCAACGCATTATGTTTGTCTGCAAGCACAATTCTCGCCGTTCTCATATGGCAGAGGGGTTTGCCCGATCCATCGCTGGCGAAACCATTGAGGTGGCCAGCGCGGGGATAGAAGCCAGCCATGTTGATCCGTTGACCGTTCGCGTGATGCAAGAGGTGGGGATTGATATCAGATGTCACACTTCAAATGCCCTAGAGGAATTTGACCCAGAAACCTTTGACGCTGTTATTTCTCTCTGCGGGTGTGGTGTCCATCTACCCGAGGTCTGGGTGACTCGCCCGCTATTTGCGGATTGGCAATTGGACGATCCGGCTGGACAGTCGGTTGAGGTGTTTCGTCATATTCGCACGCAAGTGGAACACCACGTCACAAAGTTGGTCCACACCTTGCTTTCCCATCAGACGTTAAGGTGATACGGGCTGCACGCCCGACCGATCTAACTTGATAGCACTGAGAATAGAGCGATTCGTCGCTGCCAGTTGATTGTAGGCATCCACTTTCTGGCTATAGGTGGCAAATTGCTGATTAAACTGAGTGATCCGATTTTGCAGGGTCTCGACCTGCCAGTTGTAATCCTGAACGGCGGTATTAAAGTGCGATCGCTGCTGCTCAAAGGAATCGGCCAGACCATAATCGCCCTGACGGAGGGATGCTTCAGCCCGCTGCTTCAAATCGGCAAGGTTCGACTTCATGCGTTCTAAATCTTGAAAACTGGCCTTTAAGTCCGCTTCTGTGCGCTGAATCGACTCCTTTTCCGCTTTGAGGTTGGCCTCCAGGGTATTGAGTTCTGGCTCCAACTGCTGAACTTGGGCGTCAATTTGGTTTAAAACACGGCGAGATCGCTGGGCAAAGGCCACTACTTGTTTGCGATCGCGAAAGAACTGTTGATAATGCGTCTCTAAGGCTGGATCGCCCAGATTGGCTAAGGTCGTGCCCAAATGAGAGTGCAATTCATTCACATAAATCTCAGGATCACCCGCTTCATAATCCTTGAGAACCGTTAACAACTGCTCGTCCGTGACGCGCTGCGCCGCTTGCTTAAGTTTGGGGGCTAAACGCGCCCGTTCCTTCGAACTCATTTTTTGATAGGCCGCATGCAACATCTCATGGGCAGCCACCATTTCCATCATGCCTGCTAACCGAGAGTCGGTCACAGACTGGATAATAATATTCCCCCGATAGCCATTGCTCGTAAAACATCCCAGAATAATGGTTTTTTCTGGATTGTGCCCCACTTTGCGGCAAAGCTGGTGAAACGTTCTCTTAGACTCAATTCTCGGTTTCTGCTGATAAAACAACTGTTGAGCCTTGAGCGTCATCGTCGTATCGATGGCCAACTGTTTAATTTTAGGTGAGGAGGGTTCATAGGTATGGGAAACAAGGGGAGAGCAACTACTCAAGCATCCTCCCCCCACGATCATCCACAAAGAGAGCTTAAGAATGGCGGGCCAAGAGTTGGGCATTAGCGTGGAGAGACGAAGGCTATCTTCATTTAAGATAGACAAATTTTGTCACCCATATAGCTCTCCACTGAGGGTAAACGTCGGTCACCTACTCGCAGCTGTCTCTTCGCTAAGTTCAAGATAGTCTATGTCGTCAGATCCCTAATCCCATACCCAGGAAGCGTCATGGGCAACTTCTGTCTGTCGTCTATTGGCGATTCTTCCCTGCTGACTCACAGCTTTGTTAAGAGGACAACCCTCATTTTTTGATCAATTCTGGTTCTCGGTATAAATTATCCGTGAAGTCCAGAGGGGATGACAATGGGTGCATGGGGATATGGCAACTTTGAAAATGATGATGCCATGGAATGGGTGGCGGACTTAGAAGGGTACTCAGACGATGGCATGATTATTGACACGCTTAACAGCATTATTGACCAAGCCGATGACTACCCTGAGGCACCGGACTGTGCGATCGCAGTGGCGGCTGCCGAAACCGTTGCCGCTCAATTAGGAGAACCTCACGAAGATTGTCCCGAGGAAATTAATGTTTGGCTGGAGGGACGCACTGCCCCCTCCGCATCCTTAATTGCCAAAGCACGCCAAGCTCTCGAAGTGATTTTATCCGATTCAGAACTCAAGGATTTATGGCAAGAATCGGAAGAATTTGATGTTTGGCAATCCAGCCTGGAAGATCTGCTTTCACGGTTGCCTTATTAAGCATTAAAAGAGTCTGAATAGCCTATTCTTTTGGAAATAAGACGAGCTAGCCCTTGTGAATGCTTAATTACTCATAAATAGTGAGCAGATCTTTGCCTTACATCAACTACAGCCCATCCCTCAGGTCAATTTAATCGGCATTCATAAAAGTACTCCTATTTTTGTCTGCCAGAAGCAATTAATCTTGATTACAAATTAGAGCGTCAATCTTCCTCTTGTATAGAGGCTCAAACATAATAGACAATCTAGTTTGAACCTTCATTAGAGTCACCTAAAGGCAAAATAATGATGTGAATATTGCAACTTACGATGCTACTATTACAACGCATATCCTGCAGCTTGTAGGATATTTTATGATTTTGTTTTTGTTCTTAAGTTAGCGATTCAGTTCGTTCCCCATTGACCTATTACCTAGAACTGATTGATTTGTTCCAAACGGAAAATTTCACGTTTTTTGTGTAGGTTAGCATTATGATTTTAGCGAAGAAAATTTGGTCTAAATTGACCGATGCATTCGATATGCGTTATGGGGATATTGCCGACATTAATCATGGGTCCATTTCCCTACCCAATGTCACGACAGAGGATGTTTTCTATGCCTCGATAGAAAACCTATATGCCTTAGCAGTAGATTTCTTAGACGACCTGGAGGAGGGTACGGAGGCCATACCCGGACAAGATGAAGCTTTTGGCCTCACTTCAGCGCTGCCCGAAGTCGTCCAAGACAGGGCCATCGACGAGATCGAGGTACCTGACCTGGGTGAAGGGTCTGAGGACAGTGCGGTTCCCAGCGGGATTGATATCCCTGGGGACCTTTTCCAGCCCCCCGTGCGAGCAGCTGCTGTCCTCACCGCAGACCAAGAAGTAACGCCTAGCAATAATCCAGACGCTCGGGGCACCTCCGTTCTCCAATTGAATTCGGCAGGCGATGCCGTCAGTTACCAGCTCACGATTTTTGATCTAGATTTTGGTCAGTTTATTGGCAATGGCGCGGCCTTTACCGCTGATACCAGTGATGATGTCACCAAGGTCCATATTCACAATGCCGTTCGGGGAGAGAATGGTCCCTTAGCCTTTGCTCCGATTGATTTGAGTGATTTATCCATTAATGATCAAGATCAAGATGATCTCCAGATCACTCACAATTTAGACGGTTCAGTCACGCTAACGGGTCGCTGGGAAACGACCGATCCGGCAGTGATTCCCCTCAATGAATTTGTTCATGACTTTCGGACAGCAGAGAGTGGTGCAGACATTCCCTTGTATTGGAATATCCATACGGAAGGTTCTCCGGATGGCGCGATTCGTGGACAGTTTGAAGAACGGGAATTACAGCTTCCGGTCTCCCTTTCTTCTGAATTAACCACCGACCAAGAGGTGACCCCTAGCAATAACCCAGAGGCGTCGGGCACCTCCACGCTCCTGCTTAATCAGGCTGGAGATGCGATCAGCTACCAACTGACCGTGTTTGGTCTCGACTTTGGCCAATTTATTGGCGAGGGTACGGCCTTCACCGCCGATACCAGTGATGATGTCACTAAGGTTCACGTTCACAATGCCGTCCGGGGAGAGAATGGTCCCTTAGCCTTTGCGCCGATCGATTTGAGTGATTTATCTATTAATGATCAAGATCAAGACGACCTCCAGATCACCCAAAATCTAGACGGTTCAGTCACCTTACAAGGGGTTTGGGAAACCTCTGATCCAGCCCTAATTCCCCTCAATACCTTTGTCAATGATATTCGAGAGGCGGGTACGGGTGAGGATCTGCCTTTGTACTGGAATATCCACACGGAAGGTTCTCCGGATGGCGCGATTCGCGGGCAGTGGCAATTGGACGCATTGACGGGTAACCCCTTACCCAATATCCTGACGGCCACCGCGACGAACAATCTCCTCCAAGGCAGTGACGGTATCGATCACTTTGTGCTGGCGGAGCATCTCGTCCAAGACGATCTCCAGCAGCAGTTCTATATCACGAATTTTGGAGAGTCGGATCAGTTTGACTTAGGGTCCGCCGACATTATTGCCAGCCAGGTCTTAAGTGATAATCGTTTAGAGGTCAATCTCAGCAGTGGCGACACCCTAACGCTGATTGGAGATATTGGCCATGCCCAGAGCCTGCTCTATGGCGCCTAGGATATTGTCCTGACCCGCCTCTCCTAAATCCGCAATGCTGTTATGGGTTGAGGTCGGCTAGGCACCTTCCTCATCGATAACAGCATTGCGGTCTAGGAGCAGTAGATTGCGAAGTTGATCCGTATCCAGCTCCGTCAACCAATTTTCACCTGCTCCCACCACCTGCTCAGCTAAGGCTTTTTTGCTCTCTAGTTGCTCATGAATGCGCTCTTCTAAGGTGCCCGTGCACACAAATTTGTGGACTTGGACATTGCGGGTTTGGCCAATCCGAAACGCTCGATCGGTGGCCTGGTTCTCGACGGCAGGATTCCACCAGCGATCGAAGTGAAAGACATGATTAGCGCGGGTAAGATTGAGCCCCACGCCGCCCGCCTTTAAGGACAGAATAAAGATACGCGGTCCTTGCGGATCATGCTGAAAGCGATCAATCATCGCTTCGCGCTGCTTTTTGCTGCTACTGCCATAGAGCAGCAAGGTTTCGCGTTGGAGGGTCGATTGCAGGTATTGCTGGAGTAGTTTGCCCAGTTCTGCAAATTGGGTAAAGATCAAGGCGCGATCGCCTTCATCTAATAACTCCTCTAGCATCTCTTGTAAGCGCTTAAGTTTACCCGATCGCTGCAACTCTGGGTTTAAGGCCTCTTCATGTAAAAACTGGGCGGGATGGTTGCAAATTTGCTTAAGTTTGACCAAGGTCGCCAGAATAATCCCTCGGCGCTGAATCCCCTTTGTAGCCTCTACGGCGTCTAGCGACTCCTGAACAACGGTTTGGTAGAGATTGGCTTGTTCGGGGGTTAAGCTACAAAACACCGTCATCTCCTGTTTCTCAGGTAGATCTTGGATGATATCGTGATCGGTTTTGGTGCGGCGAAGAATAAAGGGTTGCACGAGCGATCGCAAGGTTGTTAGAGACGCCGTATCGCCATAGCGCTCAATCGGAGTGGCAAATCGCCGTTGAAAAAAGGGCTTTGGCCCCAAATAGCCTGGATTAAGGAAATCAAGAATCGACCAGAGTTCCGTTAAGCGATTCTCCAGAGGGGTACCCGTCAGGGCAATCCGCACTTTGGCCTTTAGATTACGAACGGCTTTTGATTGTCGGGCCTCGGGGTTCTTAATATTTTGAGCTTCATCCAGCACCAGGCCCTGCCAGGTCAGTGCCGACAAGGTTTTTTCATCCCGATGGATCAGGGGATAACTGGTAATCACCAGGTCTAAAGGTTTAACATTTTTGAGAAAGGTTTTGCCTTGCGATCGCCCCGCTCCATGATGCACCATTGCCTTTAATTTGGGGCCGAATCGTCGCACTTCTCGTTCCCAATTTCCCAGAACAGACGTCGGACAAATTAATAACGTTGGCCCTGACAACCGTCCTTCATTTTTTAGGTGCAATAAATAAGCAATAAACTGCACCGTCTTTCCTAAGCCCATATCATCGGCCAAACAAGCGCCAAGTCCCCACTGTTCCAAGAATGTTAGCCAACCTACCCCTCGGGCTTGATAGGGGCGTAGCGTTCCTTTAAACCCGGGCGGTTCGGCCACTGCCGTTAAGGTTTGGTTGCCATTCAGTGTGGTGAGCAGCGCTTCTAAAGAACCCGACGCTTCAAAATGAACCACTGGTAGTTTATCAATGGTTAGCGTATCGCCTGTGCTAATCCGCAACGCATCTTCCAAGGATAGTCCCGTTTTATTTTGGCGAGAAGCAAAAAAGTTCTGAGCGGCTTTGACATCCTGAGGTCGGAACTCAACCCATTCCCCATTAATTTCCACCAACGGGGTATCCTGGGCCACCAGCCGATCAAATTCCGCCTTAGACAGCGTTTGGCCACCAATAGCCAGCTCCCACTGAAAATTCAGTAAGCTATCTAAGCCAATCGATTGCGCTGCTTGAGATTGCGCTGCCGCTTTGATCTGCAATCCCAACCGATTGGCCATGGCATTCTGGTTCGATAAACTGGGTGGCAGCAAGACTCCAAATCCACTATCTTCCAAGCGCCAAGCGGCTGCCTTGATAAAGTCATAGGCCTGGGTGGGGGATAAGGTCAATTGGCTTGGTCTCGCCCCTTGTAGACTTTTTTCCAACAGGGGATATACCCTAGAGGCTAACCCTAATCCCTGCAGTAAAGTTTCCTGAGGACGTTCAATCCTGCGACCTAAATAATCCAACTGTTCAGCATTCGTATTCCAAACCACCGCTGCCATCACCAGAAACGCAGGATCATCTACAGCTTGGAGAAAATACTCTACTTGCCAATCGGTCGTATGGTCGGCCGGAGGTTGCAAGCCAAAACAGACTCGATATTGTTGTTTTTGTAGACTTTGCTCAATCGGCTGCCGCCAACGTGTGAGGGTATCCACCCAAGATGTGCAGTGCTCTGCTGTATCGGTTAACTGCATTTGAGCAGTGGTTAACGCAGGCAGCCATTGACCAAAAACAGGGTCAATCCCTGCTTTTTGCATCTCTAGGGACAGATCATCCTCAATACTGTGTCGCACTTGCTGATCGATAATCTGGGTCAAGAAGTGGGTTAGCAGATGTCCAGTGGTCATCGGTAAATCCACCTTGGGCCACTCCACAGACGAACTAGGTCCACCTGGCTGCTGATAGAATTGACAAACCGATGGCATCTCCAGGGTAAATTGCTGAAAGCGTTGCCGATCCGTGGCACTGTCCAACAAGGGTTGCCAGTAGAAGGAACAAGACTCTGCCGCTTGAGGCTGAATGGCCGGAATAAACTTGGCCCGGGTCAGTAGATCCAGTCCCCAGCGAACTGCATGGCACCAAAAAAGTAGTTCTGGCCCCAACCAAGCCTCTTCGGACACCTGGGAGTAGAGGGGGAGACTGGCCAAGAAATCCAGCGTTTGGTCCGGCGGCAATCCTAAGCTCTGAACGATCACAGGATAAAGTTGGGGCGGATCGTCCGCTTGCAACTCTGTTGAAGAATGCAACGGCATAAGGCGCTCTTCCTCAATCGAGGCTGGCACCACTAGCTGTTGTGAGACCCATCTCAGAGAAGCGCACTTTCCCGAGGAACGAGAGGACGAGGGCTTCTTCCGCTTCGGGGGAGCCGCTAATACCGTCAGTAGCTCTGGGGAGAGCAGGAGTTGGCGGGATTGATGTAGGGATTGAAGAAACTGGCTGAGTTCAGAGGCATCCATTGCCAAAGGGTGAGGCAATACTTCTGAGGAGAAGTTGTTTTTCTTCGCCTTCGTATTTCTCCAGGTCTCAGCCCAAATGACAAATACACCCTGCAGCGGTGATTCATCGGAGGATGCCAATTTTGAGGATTGAGAGGTGTTTTGCGGATCAGCCGCCCCCCGAAAAGCAGGTAGCCAACTACCGTGCAATATTGCCATAGTTTAGTTGAAAAAACTCCATGTGGGGTAAACAGCCAATTCAGATACCGCTGAGAGCTACCTTGTACTTCTTCACCAGAACTGCTAAGGCACTGCGATTCTCTGCGCACTGGGCCGACATGGACCCGCCACTTTTTTACTGAGTAAACAAAATGACGTCTGAATATCAGCGCCCCTCGCGCTTGAGCAGGTCAAGGGCAAGGCCGTTCTCTTCTACCTATGCTACAGGGTGAACTTGTCATTAGGGACATCGTCTGAGAAAAGTCAGATAAAAAGCAATAAGCTACATGTCCTTATCCGATTGCTGAGCGCAGGCAGCTCTCTATCAATGTTAGGATTGCCACAGAAAAAATAAAGGACAAAACAATAAGTAAGGACAAGTCATTTAATGTCAGAAGTTATTAAGTCAATATCTGTTGACGGGCGAGAAATTAAGCTCACCATCGGCCGTTTCGCTCCACAGGCAGGTGGGTGTGTTCTGATTGAATCCGGCGAAACTTCAGTTTTGGTCACCGCAACGCGATCCTCTGGGCGTGAAGGGATTGATTTTCTTCCTTTACTGGTAGATTACGAAGAGAGATTATATGCTGCAGGCCGCGTGCCAGGAGGCTTTCTGCGCCGAGAAGGTCGTCCACCCGAGAAAGCAACACTGACCTGTCGTCTGATTGACCGTCCCATGCGACCGCTATTTCCAAATTGGTTGCGGGATGATATTCAAATTGTGGCCACAACCGTTTCCATGGATGAGCAAGTCCCCCCGGATGTATTAGCGGTGACCGGGGCTTCCGTCGCCACTCTACTCGCCCAAATTCCCTTTAAGGGGCCAATGGCTGCTGTTCGAGTGGGCTTAATTGGGGATGATTTTATTATCAACCCGACCTATGAAGAGATCTCAGAAGGAGAACTTGACCTGGTGGTGGCCGGATCGCCTGATGGTGTGATCATGGTGGAAGCCGGGGCCAATCAAGTTCCAGAGCAGGACATGATTGAAGCCATTGACTTCGGTTATGAAGTAGTTTGCGATTTAATCAAGGCTCAAAAAGAACTGATAGACGAGCTAGGGATTGAACAGGTAGAAGAAGAGGCACCAGAAACAGATCCCACCTTAGAGAATTTTGTTCAGGAACGAGTGACTGAGCCGGTTAAAGAAATCCTGGCTCGATTTGAGAAAGATAAAAATGTCCGGGATGCGGCCTTGGATGAGGTCAAAGAATCCGTAGCGACAGCGATTGAGGAATTACCCGAAACCGATCCGGTCCAAATTGCTGCGGTGGAAAATCCCAAAGCCACTGGCAAGGTCTTTAAGAGCATCACTAAAACGTTAATGCGCCGCCAAGTCGTGGAAGACAAGGTGCGGGTCGATGGGCGCAAATTAGATGAGGTCCGTCCGATTACTTGCCAAGTGGGAGTATTGCCTCACCGGGTGCATGGTACTGGATTGTTCAACCGGGGGTTGACGCAAGTTCTGTCGATTGTCACCTTGGGAACGCCTGGGGATGCGCAAGAGATGGACGATCTACATCCCGATAGCCAAAAACGCTATTTACACCACTACAATTTCCCCCCCTATTCTGTGGGTGAGACCCGGCCCATGCGATCGCCGGGACGCAGAGAAATTGGTCATGGGGCTTTGGCAGAAAGAGCTTTGATTCCCGTACTCCCTAGCAAAGAAGACTTTCCTTATGTGCTACGGGTCGTTTCGGAGGTCTTATCCTCGAATGGTTCGACCTCGATGGGATCGGTTTGTGGCTCCACGCTGTCCTTAATGGATGCTGGGGTGCCTTTGGCGAAGCCTGTGAGTGGAGCAGCGATGGGCTTAATTAAAGAAGGGGATGAAGTCAGAGTCCTGACGGATATTCAAGGCATTGAGGACTTCCTCGGAGATATGGACTTTAAGGTTGCGGGGACCGCTGACGGCATTACTGCCTTGCAGATGGATATGAAGATTACCGGATTATCGATGGAGGTCGTCGCAGATGCCATTCATCAGGCCAAACCCGCTCGTCTCCATATTCTGGAAAAGATGGTGGCTGCGATTGATAAGCCTCGCGAGACCATGTCTCCCTATGCTCCTCGTCTGTTGACTATCAAGATTGATCCTGAGCAAATTGGCATGATTATCGGTCCGGGCGGTAAGACCATTAAGGGAATTACCGAAGAAACGGGGGCCAAGATTGACATCGAGGATGATGGTCGCGTCACTATCTCGGCTATTGATGAGAAGGCGGCGACTCGGGCTCGTCAGATTATTGCGGGGATGACTCGCAAGCTAGCTGCGGGCGATGTCTTCTTGGGTAAGGTAACTCGGATTATTCCGATTGGGGCCTTTGTTGAAATTGCCCCCAGTAAAGAGGGGATGATTCATATTTCCCAGTTGGCTGACTACCGAGTCGGTAAAGTGGAAGATGAAGTCTCTGTTGGCGATGAAGTGGTGGTCAAGATTCGTGAACTGGATAATCGCGGTCGCATTAATCTGACGCGGTTGGGGATTCATCCTGAGGAAGCGGCGGCGGCTCGGACGGGCGGCGCTGAGTAGCGTTCTCTCGGGTATTCGCATTTAAAGATGCTGTGGCGTTCCGCTGCAGCATTTCTAGTTTTATGCGGCGAAGGGCAGAGGCTCTAAACCTGCGATCGCGCTCTGATACCGACAGGGTTGCTAGTTCTTCCAGAGTGGGAGCGACATTCTCAGGATAGGGGTGGAAATCGGGGATATCTGTCTCCTGGGCAAAGCGTTGGTTCCAGGGACAAACGTCTTGGCAAATATCGCAGCCTGCAACCCAACCTTGTAAATTCCCGGCAATGTCATCAGGCAGGGTTGCATCCCGATTTTCAATCGTGTGGTAGGCGATACAGCGATTCGCATCAACTACAAACGGTTTACGAATCGCGTCCGTTGGGCAGGCTGTAATACAGCGAGTACAGGAACCGCAATGTTGGGTATGGGGACGATCGGGTTCCAACTCTAAATTAGTGAGGATCTCCCCTAAAAAAAGCCAGGATCCGTAATCCCGTGAAATCAGGTTGCTATGTTTGCCAATCCAGCCAATCCCCGCTCGCTCAGCCCAGACTTTATCTTGGACGGGACCTGTATCGACATAGTAGCGAACTTGAATCTTCGGGTCCTGTTCCTTTAGCCACAGGGATAGGGCTTTGATCCGGCGACCCACCACACGATGGTAGTCGCGGCCCCATCCATAGCGAGAGATCTTGGCATACTCTGAACCTGAGGGCCGTGGGTGCGGGGTGTAGTAGTTGAGGCCCACGCAGATCAGCGAACGAAGGTCAGGCATAACTTGATAAATATCTTGTCGCCGTGCATCGGACATCCAGGTCATATCGGCGTGATATCCCTGGTTAAGCCATTGTTGTAAACGGGATGCTACGGTTGGGTCCGCCTCCTGCCCTTGAGAAAGGCTCGCTATCCCCACCTTATGAAATCCAAGGGTGATGGCTTGTTGCTTAATGGATTGACTCTGAAGAGATTCAAGTATCATCAAAAATAATTTTAAATGAACGAGTTGGGGTATGGCGCGGGTCTCTTAAGCGGATCTCGATTGCCTTAGCCCTGATTTAATCTGCATTTGAAGCTTTTCATTGATCGGAGACAGCGCCCCGTGTTTACAATGGGTAAGCCCTACGTTGAGACCTTTGCCCATGCTACTGAAGTCAACCACACGTCACATTCACATTTACACCGCAGAGGTGAACAATAATGAGTTGATTCCCAGTGAAAGTGTCTTGACCCTAGACGTTGATCCCGACAATGAGTTGGTTTGGAGTGAAGATGCCCTCCAGCGGGTCTATGCTAAGTTTGACGAACTGGTAGAAGCTTATTCCGGGGAAGATTTAACGGACTATAATCTGCGTCGGATTGGATCAGATTTGGAGCATTATGTGCGATCAATGCTGCAAAACGGCATTGTGGGCTATAACCTCAGCAGTCGCGTGCGCAACTTTAGTATGGGACTCCCTCAAGTTGTCTCTGAATCCAAATAGAGGATGACGGTTTATCAAGATCAGATTCAGCTCACCACCCAAGGGCATGGTGAGATGCAGGATCTGACGGATCGGGTTCAGCGGATCATCCAGGCTTCTGGCATCCAGATGGGGATGGTGAATGTTTTTAATGTGGGTAGCACGGGTGCGATCGCAGCCATTGAGTTTGAACCGGGCCTGAAGCAGGATTTACCCGCCCTTCTCAACCGCTTAATTCCTCCGAGCCGAGAGTACGGTCATGAGCAAACTTGGCATGATGGCAATGGTCATTCCCATTTGCAGGCCACCTGGTTAGGGCCAGAACTAACGGTACCGATTACCGCAGGTAAGCCTGTGTTAGGTACGTGGCAACAGATCTTCCACCTGGAATGTGATAATAAACCGCGATCGCGCCAAGTGATGGTCACCGTGTATGGGGAGTGAGATCGTTCGACCGCTACACCGTTGGCGCTTACCCCAATCCAGGGAGAAGTTCCTTCACGCCATCCGCAATAAACTCAATTGAAATCGCTGTAATGATCAGTCCCATCACTCGACTGATAACATTCATGCCAGTTTTGCCCATAACTGTATCCACCAAAGGAGCGACGAGTAACCCCAGAAGGGCAATAACAGAGACACTCAAAATAGCTAAACCCACGAGCAGGTTATGTTCCATGGATTCTTGCGTGTGAGCATAAACAATCACCGTACTGATTGCCCCTGGCCCTCCGAGTAAAGGGATGGCAATCGGCACCACTGCAACCGGTGCATCTGGCAATGTTGGCGATTCATTGGGGTCCACCGTTCCTGTTTCTGCCAATTGTCTGGACTCTGCCGTTTCCGCCTTCAACATAGATAAAGCGGTTAGCAAAATTAACAGGCCACCCGCAACTCGAAAAGACGGTAAGCCAATACTGAAAAAGCTCAAAATCGCTTCTCCTGCCACTAACGCACTCACCAAAACGATGCACAAGGCAAAGGAGGCTTGCACCGCAATAAAACGCCGCTGACTTTGATCTTGGCCATCAGTCAAACTCAAAAAAATAGGAATGACCCCTACAGGGTTCACAATTGAGGCTAGACCAGCAACTAATTTTAAATATTCTGGCCAGTCCAACACAGTCCTTCACCTCACTTGCGAGCGATTCCAGAAAACAACTTAGATGCTAGGTCACCTCTGCAGTCCAAAGACCCAGACAACGCTGACCCTGTTCATCATCGCACACTCAAGGTTGACGTTTTCTGAAATCAGACCCTCTCAGCCCATTTTCCAATAGGTGCCTGCTAAACATCAGCAGGTACCCATGTTTTGCTGTTTTAAGGCTGCTGACCGGCCAACACCAGTCACTCACAATCCTGCGGCTGATTCTACAGACAGAAGCGTTTGATATACGGGCATAGAAATACCCTGTGGATCCATCAATCGGGTTGTCAGCCGCTGTCTCAACTCATTCTGTTGTTCCGTCGTGCCCGCTAGCAACACACTGATTTTACCCACCAGAATCGTCCCCCAATTGATGAGAATAATGCCAGTGCCGCTCTGGGGACTGAATTCTAGCCCACTGAGGTCAAGATCTGCTAATGAGCGGTAGGGTGTCACAAAGGTTTCACTACTCCATTGCTCAATATTGAGCTTTTGGGCCATTAAGGTGGGATAGGACGATCCATTAAATCTTGGATTACATTCGATCGCTAAATATTGTGGCTGTTCTGCTCCATCCACTACAGCAGCATCGAAGGCAAATACCCCTTTCATGCCTTGATCTGCCATCCACTCGGCGATGGGATCAAATAATGACCACGGTTGGTGGAGAGTGGGATAGCGGTTTCCGCCATGCGCACAGCCATGCAAAATTTGTTCAGAAGCTAGCAAACGTTCCATGCCATGATCGGTCACTTGATATTGGAGATTGATAAACGTTGATGAAGTGACTTCCGCTTGGACTTGGAAAGGGATCGAATCACGCCATTCCATCAAGGCTGCCGCCAGTTGTCTGGAATCTTTACAGCGAACAATCCCAAAGCCACTATCGGAGACTGACGGCTTCAGATAGCAAGGGTACGTCCATTGATCCAATCGCTGCACAGCAGCCGTGTGATTGAAGCAGGTCGTGGCTGGGACTGATACCCCTAAGGACTCAGCAAGGCCGATAAAGTTATTCTTGGCATTGATAAACGCGACAATCTCAAACCATCGTGGATCCATCGCTCGATAGAGCTGGGCATAGGAACTATGTTCACAGACGGCATCGCCAAAGAAATAAACAGAAGGTTCATAGTCAGAGTAGGTTTGTAACGACTTTAGGGATACATTCCATAACACATTTTGAGAGTGGCTTAAGCCAATTCGAGCATAATGTGCAGAGATACTGTTCCACTCTAGTTTGAGGGCAGGATGAATTTGGACAATGTCTGTGGTGTCGGACAGACCCAAAACCCGACCTGAGTAAAGGTGAGTTCCTCCAATCGTCTCGTGGGTACTCTTTTGGATATCGTGGTTGTATATCTTCATATTGTTGTTTTAAAGGGCGAAAAACGCAAAGCGAATGAGATGTCCTCTCGTTATTACTGAGACAGCAACCTCTAAGATATTCAGCAAGACTGACAATAGAACCCTAGAGAAGGTTAAGCCGATTCGTTAACCCTTGGATTCATTGTTCTGAAAAATATTTATTTTTTAATGTTTTGATCCTCTAGGCTATCTGAAAAATAGCACTCTAGCTTATACAGAAATTGTTTTCTGATGCAAAAAATGCAAAATAGTTTAGTTGATTTAATTGGGCTTCTCGCTTGACAATGCTTAAAGGGCTCCCCTCTATTCATCTTGATTTAGGCACTTAAAAGACATTTGACTTGACATTTTCTAAGTGTGAGATGCTCAATACAAGCACTTTGCGAATCGCCAATAGTAATCTTTGCTATTCTCTATTCAGTAGAGTCTAAACTTAATTCTTGATCTTGGGATCATTTACTTCATATATGGATAATTAAATTCTCGCAAAAGGTATACAAAATAAAATTATAGTTTTGCTGGAATAACATAGCATCTTTATCTCTCATTCAATCAACAATCCCAGTGCTAAAAAATTCGATTTGAATGCATTTATTGCATCGCTGATCCTTCTGCAAAATAATTAAATCTACTTCGCCTGGGCCAGTTCAGTGCAGCTTGAATACCGATTGGATGAACGCCATGAACAGGTACAGGGCAACTATCTTTACGGCCAAGAACAACTTCATAGAACTGGCCCATACCTTATCGCTCTTTCATCACTCTAACGAGATAAAAATTAGGCTTAAAGTATGAATGGTTTGGTCCTTCTATGCTTGAGCCGAGAATTGCAAAGCCCACGG
>NZ_JANQOY010000115.1 GCF_028285565.1 Acaryochloris sp. IP29b_bin.148 | reverse complement strand
GCCTACTTAGCCATGACCTTAATGCGGCAACGCTCTGTGAAGGCTTTTGAGGTCTATTCTCAGAAGGTCAGGTATCGGACGGCCAAAGGGGTGTTTCTTGAAAACAAGGGGGAAGTGGAACGAGAGCCCATGTCTTTGAAAGAGCTGGTGACGGCTGGTGAGGTGCCAGTGGCTGAAGAGGCGATTGAGCTGAAGGCTGTCGTTAAGGAGCCTGAGAACTGGCCCAAGATTAGGGCTGTGGGAATGCCCTTGAATCCGGTTCAGGTGGGGCTGACGGTTGAGGTTTCAGGGAAGAAAAAGGCCAAGGTTAGGAAGCAGATCGAAGAGCGGGTGCTGAGTCCGTTTCAGATGCTCAAACCCAAGCCGAGGGGGAATGCGTATGAGCTGATGGTTGTGGTTGAGGAAGATAATGCGTTGTTTGCTATCACCGACCAGATGCGCTGGGATATGGAGCTACTGGGGGAGTTGGATGATTGCAAGGTGAAAGTGGTGTGGCTGGATTGAAGGCTGTTGCTAAATAATTGACGGGTAGTCTATCCGATTGGGTAACAATTACACTTGCTTACTGGCTGTAATAAAAAACAGATGCGGAGTGTCAGGAATACTACGCTCTGGAAATTGGAAAGTGAATCGGCCAAATGAAGCCCCTTTTTCCCCAGGTTGAATTGCTGATGCCTTCCAGCCGTACTTCTCAAAGAAAGATTCTGGATCATCACAACTGGACTGCCAATACTTAGCCCAGTCATCCTGACCATTCAAGATAACTGAGTTGATAACATCTGCCCCAAACCAACTACCCTTAGCAGAACAGTTTGTGATTGTTGTCAACAAGTTATGAACTTCTACCTCATTCAGATAATAGAGCAATCCTTCGAGTAGCCAGATTGACGGTTCTAAAGACTGATAACCTTGCTCAAATAGTAATTCAGACCAAAGAGAGTCTTTCAAATCAGCAGAAATTGAATGCTGAACACAAGTAGGCTTAATATCCTTCAAGATGGATTCCTTGTAAGCCATTATATTGCTTTGATCAATTTCATAAACATGAGTCCCGGATTCCCATTTCATTCGTAAAGCTCTGGTGTCCATGCCCGCGCCTAACAGCACTATTTGTCGGATATTTTGAGCGTGGTTAATAATAAAATCATCAAAGAAACGAGTTCGGACTAATGTAAATGGCTTACCCTTTTTTTCGTCCTTTTCTAGACGAGGGATTACATGCTTGACAACCTCTTCTCCTGCCAACTTCTCAGCAAATGGATCAATAAATAAAGCATCCGATCTTTGCGTTTCATAAGCACGGCCAGCAGCCATTATCTTAGCAGTAAAGCTAACATCACTTCCTGTTGTATCGTCCATAATATTTTCCCTTGTTTATTTGTTCTGATTAGGCTGGAAAGAAGCAACACAAAAAATCCTAAGTCATGAGATGCTTCTATCGAAACTATTGTCAATTAAAATTCTTATTTATTTTACCTATAGAATTTCTATTTTTATAGATATAGTTAAGAATGTAAGATTATAATTTTTTTCGGGCATAGCTTAATTTAGGACAACATTGCTGAAGAATTACTAAGATCGCGTTAAATCCGACCCAACACCCACAGAGCCTACTAATAGGACTTGAGGTAGCTCATGGGCTGGACCAATAAGGGATGGCACAAGATTACCTCCAAGGACTTGGGCCGATACAATGAATCTGTCGGTTCTGAGTAGCCACATTGGAGAGGTTTCACCATTCTGATAGGCTGATAAATTGCCCTAATCTGTACTCTGTCTGCCTTTAATAGATTGTCCTCACTGCCACTCCACCCGAGTTTCTTTTCTTCAGCGTAAAACTAGCCTCGGGTATGACAACGATTCTTGGGTATTCCAAGCTATCGAACCAGTTAAGAGCGACGCACCGCCATGAACCAGACCCACCACAATAAGAACAGTTGTAGGGGTACACGAAAGAACAGGTAGCGAGGGCCGTTAATATTTCCACCAAAGTCAACGGAATTTAAGGCCGCATAGATATTAGATGGAAATACAGTAATCAAGAAGGTAAGTGTGAGTAGACCACTCATACGTCGGACCGATGGCCATAAAAAGCCAAGTCCCAGAATAATTTCCATGATTCCGGTGATGTAAATGATTGGATAGCGTCCCGGAACCCATTCAGGCAGCATCTGCACCATGCCTGCGGCCAAAGTAAAATGACTGATTCCTGTGAAGATAAACAAAGCCGCAAAGGCAATACAGCCAGCGGTCCGAATCTGACGGGGACGTTGGGTGATCACTAATAGTCCCCAAGTCACAGCAAATACGCTGAGTAGTACAACTAAAACAACCATGTCGCTTCCTTATTATGAGTTTGCCTGCCTCGTGGCGTTCGAGAAAAAGTCGTGTTCAAGCAGCAGATCAGCCACCTTAGCTTCCGGCTCCACCAATATAAAGACGTGATCCAGTGTCATCTTCATGGTCGTTTATGCAGGCTTTTGAGCGACAATGAACACTGCTTTACCCTTGCTCGGTTGCCACTGGTAGTCCAGCTCAAATCCGGCCTGGGTTAAGCTGTCTGCTAACTCTTGGGTGGTTAAGACCGCAACGAAAGGGAAAAACCCGAGGAATCGGCCAATGGGCGCGATCAGCTTAAACCAGCCCATGGTGTCTCCGATGCAGACGGTGCTGGTTACGAAAATGCCTCCCGGT
>NZ_JANQOY010000109.1 GCF_028285565.1 Acaryochloris sp. IP29b_bin.148 | reverse complement strand
CTTGCCAAACCCAAGACCTCCTTAAGCTATACCGCAGTGTAGTCAAAGTTACAAAAGCTTAATGAGTATAACTGGAGACAAATTAGAATTCAACTTTATTTAAAGTTTTGATAAGCAAAAATCAGTTAACAAACGTCTTTTTGCCTATTAGCGGGTTTTTTTATTGTAAAAAAACGTAAAGTTTTCTCAGGGATTTGTGAGATAATTCGGGGTTAGCCTTCGACCTTAGCCTGATACTCCGCTGCCGTCATGGCCTTGTCTAAAGAAGCCGGTTCATTCACCTTGATTTTGAGCAGCCATCCGTTGTTATAGGGATCGTCTGCCAGCTGTTCAGGTGTATCCGCAATATCAGAATTGCACTCTAAAACCGTTCCATTCACAGGAGCATAAATATCTTCTACCGCTTTAACGGATTCAATATTTCCCATCGTCTCGCCTTGGGATAATTCATCGCCCACTTCCGGCAATTCGATAAAGACAATATCCCCTAACTGATCAATGGCAAACGCAGTAATACCAACTGTGGCAACGTCTCCCTCCAAGCGAATATATTCATGGGAGTCCATATATTTTAAATTGTCGGGATATTCAAAACTCATAATGGGGTGCCTCAGTCAGTAAGGGGGGGGTTGGTCGGATTTCAGAAGAATCATCCAAACCATATTTTGCCTCAAATCTTACGGTTTAGGTCGCCGATAGAACGGCTTTTTAACAACCGTTGCCAGTTGGGGCTTCTTGCGGATTAACACGGTGACTTCTGAACCGGACTTCGCATAAGCCGTCGGCACATAGGCGAGGGCAATGGCTTTCCCCAAGGTGGGGGAAAAACTGCCGCTGGTGACAATGCCCACTTCTTGATCATCCACCAGCACGGGATAGTCATGGCGGGCAATATGACGACCCTGCATTTCCAAGCCGACTAACTTGCGGGATGGGCCATCGGCTTGCTGCTTCTTTAAGGTGTCCTGGCCAATAAATTCGCCTTGATCCAGGTTAACCAGCCATCCCAAGCCAGCTTCGTAAGGTGTAGTGGTGTCATTAATATCTTGGCCATACAGGGCCATGGCAGCTTCTAGCCTTAAGGTATCGCGGGCACCCAGTCCGCAAGGCACAACGCCAGCCTCTAATAGCGTTTGCCAAAGCTGTTTCCCCGTCTCTAGATCAACCATGACTTCAAACCCGTCTTCGCCCGTATATCCGGTGCGGGCAAACCAGGCGGGTTGCTCCAGGATGGTTCCAGACTGATGACGATAGTTGCGAATGGCCGTGAGATCGGTGGGGGTGAAGCGCTGCAGGGTTGCGATCGCATCCGGTCCTTGCACCGCAATCAGCACATGGGAGTCGGAAACATCCTCAAACCCAATCGCCTCAGCAGAGACATGGTCCAATAACCAAGCTTTGTCTTTGGCCGTGGTCGAAGCATTAACAATCAGCTTGCCGATTTCTGCACCCGATTCTGAGACCCCTTCAAAGTAAAAAATCAGATCATCAATAATACCCGCCTGCTCATTCAGAAAAACGGAATACTTGGCTTGCCCTGGTTCAAGCTGACTAAGGTCAGAGGGGACTAGGGGCTGTAATTTTTGCCGTAGATTATCCCCCTGGAGCAAGAACTTGCCCATATGGGAAATATCAAACATCCCCACTTTTTGACGGACGCTTTGGTGCTCAGCGGTAATGCCTTCATATTGCACAGGCATATTCCAGCCCCCAAAGCCCATCATCCGGGCATTGAGCTGTTGATGTTGCTCTAGTAAAGGAGTGGGTTTCAAGGAGTCTGCCATGATGTTCACGCTTGCATTGAGCTGGCGACTGGCGTCGATGTAACGCGCCATCTTCGAACCAGCCCTCGCATTTATATCATGAACCTAGTGTTCAGATCAGTGTTGTAGCGATATACCCATCCGTTCAAGGTGAGACTCACTTCCGGTAGGGAGCCAGAAGAAACTTCCAGCTTCGTTCACGACGCTGATAGTCTACGGGACAAGAGTCAGCCCGCTCTTGGGGAAGATCGCCGCTGGTGACAAAGTCCGCAAATTTATCAGGATTACTGCCATAGATAATGCAGGAAACGGTGTAAAAACGCTGTGCTCCTAATCCATGAGAGGCCCAAAATGGTAGCTCTTGGAGCTGCTCTTCTTCTTCCGCATCCACATCAAACTGCTCGATGCCAGCGATGACTGCATCATCGTCTTGCAGCTCTAATAACATCATCGCGGCGAACTCATCCACAACATTCTCCTCTAGCCCAGTAATGGGAAGTTGGTATTGGTCCACAAAGGCATGACCGAGTTCGTGAAAAAACGTGAACAGAGCAGAGTAGATCACCTCATCTGCATAGGCTTCAGAAGACTGATTATCTTCTCCCAGAATGTCGGTATATTGCTTGAGCAGCTCGTAACACATTTCGATTTTGACTTGCTCAGGATCATAAAATGCATTCGCTTCGCCACATTCTTGAAAGCTAACTGTGATGTCTCTGGGTAAAGCGAACTTGGTATTGAGCTGGGCAATCAATCCATCTGATTCCTGGAGCACAGAAAATTCTAGGGAATCTTGGAGGGCTTCATAGATAACGTTGAAATTTGCATCCCTCGGCTGCACATAAATGATCCGAATGTCACCTTGGTCAGTCATTTTCTGGCGAAACACTTGGGCAACTTTGATCGGCTTGTTTTGAGGAGAGGCATGGATGAAAGGACTTGCACATCCCGAAGTGGCCCATAGTAGACTGCCTATCGCAACGCCCCATTGCCAGAATTTAGGTTTCCAGAACTGAATCATACGTGGCACTCCTTCACATCAATCAACCACGATGAATGCCTTGCGCAATATCTATTTCTAGATATATCCATCGCTCTTGAGATCACTCTAGTTCACGGTTTGCCTTCGCCATTATCTTTGTCCCAAAACTTACGATTTTTGATATTTCGGAACAATAGAAAAAGGCTGTTACCAAATTAGTAACCCCTGTCAAACCTAAAGACAGGTGGGCTAGAGTCGAAATGAACAGCCCTAACTGGAACTCATCCACCATTGGGGAGATCCATCTAAATCATCCTTGTTGTCGAGATTATCCTAATGTTTAAACGATTACCCGTCATTCAAACCCTCTTCAGTACCCTAGCGGTATCCATGGTGCTGACGTCTTCAGCCCTAGCGACGAAGCCAACCTTGATTGCAGAGGAAGAATCGTTTAACCCCATCGCTCCCAAATCAGAATCTGCTCCCGTTGAGAGCAATGATGTCGTTGAGCCCCGCCGCCGCCCGATCTTCGATAATGGCTATCAACGGGTGATTGACCAAACGGTGCAAATGGTCTCCAATTCCAAAGCTCAACGGCTGGCCAAACGGTTTGGCTTAAATATCCTCAACGTCACTTGGGAAGATACCGGACGCTACAAAAACTCCTCCGTTGGTCCCAACATCAGCGATATGACGATTCAAGTCCAACATCGCGATCCAAAGACTCGGTCCAATCGACTGCATCTCATGCCTGTGATCCGACATCCCAACTTTTCGGATAAAACCGCTGATGTTCGCCTCGATCGATTTTTCCTCAAAGTTGGCAATGAGAAAGGGGCTAAATTACGCAAAGTGGCCCTCAAAGATATTTTGCAAGACCCACGACGGTATCTGCATCAACCCAATTCTTGGACAGGCCGCCAAAAGTCACTCTTAGCCCCTCGCGATACCCATGCGTTGGTCAGTGCTCAAGCCAGCTTCCTCCCCATACCCAAGGGCGGCAAAGCTGAATTCAATCCAGTGCTGTTCAATTACCAGTCTTACGCGGATAATCCTGCAGTCCTCACGATTCTGGCAACCCGAGAAGGGACTAGCATAACGGTGATTGATAATAAGCGGGATGCTTTCTCTGCAGGTCAGACTTGGGGACAACGGTTATTCTTTAACCAAAATGGTGAACGGGCCAGTTTGACGGGCCAGCGGGCCAGCGATTTTGTCAGTAGTGGCCAGTCCTCTTCATCGGCCAGCAGCTCTAAAGAGGTGGAAGACCGCGGCTTAAATATGGTGCTGCTCATTCAAGTCCCTCTCAAACAGAAACGGCCACCCATGCCGTTATTTGCACCTGAAGCGATGGAGGATAGCGCAGTCGGTGCGAGTGCCCCCACGGCAAAAGCCCAACGCAGTAATGTTGAGGCTGCCGTCATAGGTCATGGTGAAGTGGAGGGTCCCTTTACTGAAATTGACAACTTGGCGATTGAACGCGATCCGCGTTTTCCGGTTCGGGTGACGGTCCAGTTCTACAAAGCCACCAGCAATGGTGTCGTTTCTCAAGCGGATATGAAACACATTAACCAACAAATCGCTCGGGTCTATGAGGATGCCGACTATGTGGGCAGTTTGGTGGTCGAGGGCGATACGGGACGACCGACAGAGTATGACGGCTCTAAACAGGAACCCCCCAATTGGTGGCAGGAATTCTGGAAACGCCATCGTTCTAATACTGGGCAATCGAAGGCAGATGCCTGGGAAATGCTCAATCGCCTGATCGCGCAAGCATGGTCTGACAATATTGATTCGTAAGTCCTCTGCAATTTAGGCTCTGGGGGCAGCTCCCTCCTACACCGCGTCTACGGGATAGTAAAGGTTGCAGGCTCCGAGAGAATAAGAGACAGATGGATGGTTTTAGAAGGAAGTTGCCTTGGCCACCCCTTCTCCTCGCGGATCAGCTGTGCCTTGCAGTTCTCCATCAGGGGTCACTTCAACAATGTTGGCATTGCCCCACTGCGATCGCATCTTTAGTGAATGCCCCCGCCGTTGCAGCTCAGCCAACGTCTGCTTTGGCCACTGGACTCGCTCCTCCACCCGAAGCGGGATGGGCCGCCATTGGTGATGGACTTTGGGGGCATTGATAGCGGTGGAAACATCTTGATCAAAGACCAACACATTCAAAACCAGTTGAAGGACGGTGGTGATAATCGTACTTCCCCCAGAGGCACCCGCAACCAGTCTGAGCTGACCTGCCTCTGTAACGATCGTCGGCGTCATGCTGGACAGGGGTTTTTTGGCAGGGGCGATCGCATTCTGCGCATTGCCCACTAACCCAAAGGCATTCGGCACACCGGGGGCAGTGGCAAAATCATCCATCTCATTATTCAGGACAATCCCTGTCCCCGGCACCACCACGCCCGCTCCAAACCCTAAATTTAGGGTAAAGGTTAGACTAACCGCATTGCGATCGCGATCCACAACATTGAGATGACTGGTATCGTTAGACTCTTGCTGAAGCCGCTTCAGAGTCTGGGCATCGACCGCCTTCACCTGTTCCGGGGGGCGAGCTTGGGCCGCGTTAATCTGCCGCCAGCGTCGCTGGGCATAGGGAACACTCGTTAATTCCTGAATCGGAACCTCAACAAAATCAGCATCGCCTAAATACTCAGCCCGATCGGCATAGGCAATTTTCATCGTTTCCACCAGCATATGCAAATAATCCGGATGCTCAGCATTAGCTGGAAACTGATTCCACTGGGCCAGTAAATTCAGCATCTGCAGCAAATGAACTCCACCAGAAGAGGGTGGTGGCATAGAACAGACTTGTAGTTTCCGAAAATCGCCGCATAGGGGCTGTCGCCACGTGGGTTGGTAGGTTTTTAAGTCACGTAAAGAGATTAAACCCTTGTTTTCCCGCATATCCTCAGCAATGGCCAAGGCCACCGACCCTGAATAAAAGGTCTGAGGGTCCTGGGCCAACCGGCGCAGAGTTTTAGCCAAGTCTGTCTGGACGAGACGGTCGCCAACCTTGAGGGGTTGCTCGGTGGGGAGGAATATTGCTTTGGCAGCGGAATTCGCCGCTAGGGTGTCTTGACGAAGAGCGATGATACGGGTGGTGCGATCGCTGACCATAAATCCCTCCTCAGCCAGCTGAATCGCCGGCTGTAGCAAGGTTGACCAAGGCAGTCGACCATATTTTTGATGAACCGCTTGTAGCCCGGCAACGGTACCAGGAACCGCGACCGCTCGATGACCATCAATACTGGCCCGAGGGATAACCTTACCCTCTGCATCTAAGTACAGTTGGGAGTTTGCCTTCAGAGGAGCCCGTTCTCGAAAGTCCAACGCCACCATCTGGTTGGTCTCCCCGATGCGCAAAAGCAGAAAGCCGCCGCCACCAATTCCTGCAGAAAAGGGCTCAACCACCGAGATTGCCATTGCGGTTGCCACAGCAGCATCCACCGCATTGCCGCCTTGTTGCAGGATCTCTACTCCAACGCGTGTCGCCTCTGAATGCGCAGACGTAACCATACCCGAGCGGCCTCGGACCAGAGGCGGCTTTGCCACACTGGGAGGTATAAAAATACCGATGGATAAGCAAAGGCTAGAGCAAGCGGCAGCCCATAATACGGGCTGAAATTTGAGTCGCACCATTGTTGCCAGCTTTGGAAGGGTTGATGGCAAGACAGGAAGGATGCCCTCTCTCAGCCGTACTCATAAGCTTATCCTGATTTTAGACCGGAATCAGGCGCTCAAGAGCTGATCACACCTCTTCAAACCGGACAATATCATCCTCTTCCAAATACTCCCCATTTTGCACTTCAATCAAGGTGAGGGGAACAATTCCTGGATTTTCTAGGCGATGGGTCGTATACCGAGGAATGTAACTGGATTGATTGGCACTTAATAAAACCTCTTGGTCTCCACAGGTCATCTTGGCAATACCAGCTACCACAATCCAATGTTCACTACGATGATAATGGAGCTGCAAGCCCAGGCCATGCCCAGGTTTAACTTCTAAGCACTTAATTTTATAACCTGGGCCTTGATCCAGGATTCTCACTGTCCCCCAATCTCGTCGCTCTAAGTTTTCTTCATAGGTATACTCAGCAACGCTTTCAATGGCTTGAAGATTGGGCATTATATTATCTCTTGAACACTGTAGGTCGGCAATACCGATCAGGCTAAATCGGAGGGGAGAGGGAGCAGGTCACTTGTGCAAATGCACACAGTTTGAAACCTAAAACTTAATGTTTGGAACCAGGCTAGCAAGAATTTTTAGAACAAGTACGAATACTTGCTCACAAGGTGATCGACTCCCGATTGGTGCCGCAAGGCACTAATTAGGGTGACTGTGCTAAGGGCAAACGGTTCTTTCTTAGGGTGCCCAAAATATAGGCTTTTCTTTACACCAATCTAGTGGAAAAATCTTCTGAATCTGCGTTTTTAAAACGTTCTCTTAAGTTCTAGTGGAAATCGAAAGAAAAGCCAAAATAAATATAAAGTTTTAGACTGGCTCCCATTACACTGATTTTGGCAATATCGGCTGGGGTTTCCCAAGAGCATAGCCTTGTAGATAATCCACACCGATTTCTTCTAAGGCAACAATGGTTTCCCCATTCTCAACAAATTCAGCAATGGTTTTTATCCCCATCGATCGGCAAATCTGGTTGATGGCGGATACCATCACCTGGTGGGTTGTATCTTTCACCATATCTTGCACTAAGCTGCCGTCAATCTTTAAGTAATCGACAGGGAAACGCTTGAGATATGAAAAGGAAGAGAATCCACTACCAAAGTCATCTAAGGCAAAGTGACATCCAAACTCCTTCATTTTTTCTATAAACTGAATCGCTTGTTTGAAGTTGCTAATCGCAGCCGTTTCAGTAATTTCAAAGCAAATTTTCTGGGGAGAAAGGGGAGAATCACAGAGTTGTTCCTGAACAAAATTCAGCAAAGTATCATCATTCAGCGAACTGCCCGATAAATTAATGGCAATGTGGGCATTAGATTGCTTCTGGAAATAGGTGCCATGCTTCTGGAGAACCTTCTGAATCACCCATTTATCCACCTCCAACATCAGACCATACCGTTCTGCCGCCGGAATAAAACTGCCAGGTGACAAAATTCTGCCCTGTGAATCTTGCAATCGCAGCAAAATTTCATAGCAGGTGGGAATATTGGCCTCGATATCGAGCGGCACAATGGGCTGATAATAAAGACGGAATCGGCTTTCATCGAGTGCTTGGCGAAGAGTCGCCACCTGCATAAGCTTGCAGTGATGTTCAGTCACATCCTGGGCCTGGGCATGGTAAAAATGCACCCGGTTGCGCCCCATGTTTTTAGCGGAGTAGCAGGCAACATCAGCCTTCGCAAACAGTTGTGCCAAATCAGTGGTGTGGGCAGTCACTGGCACCACGCCAATACTGACGCCGACTTTAAACTGCTGCCCCTCCCAAACAAAGCGAAAACGAGAAATTGCGGCCACAATCTTCTCGGTCACAGCACGGGCATCTTCTAAGGAACAGTTTTCCAGAAATAAACCAAACTCGTCTCCGCCCAAACGACTTAAAAGATCCGTCTGGCGAATATTTGTTTGCAATATATCTGCAACCTGCTCTAGTAAGATATCTCCTGCTAAATGGCCAACGGTATCATTGATGATTTTGAACTGATCGAGATCCAGAAAACACAGCGCATGTTGATCCTGACTAGATTGAGTTTGATCCAGAATAGTGCTGAGCTGATTCTCAAATGCTTGGCGGTTAACAAGTCCCGTTAACGCATCATGGGTGGCTTGATATTTTAATTGTTGAGACAAGGTATGGGCTTCGGTAATATCTCGGCCAATCCCTCGGTACCCGCAGAAGAATCCTTGCGGACTGAACACAGGTTTTCCCGTACTTCTAAGGATACGAGTGATCCCCCCCTTATGTTGGCACTTCAGCTCAATATCAAAGGGTTCCAAAGCGTCTAACGCCTGGGTAAGTTGGGTCCATGCGGTTGTTTGGTCGGCAGAATAGAAGTCGAGAAACGAACGCCCCATCCAGTTTTCAATGGGAGCATCCACCAGGGTGCGATGTTGTTCGGATAAGTACGTAAATCGTAAGTCAGCATCTGTTTCCCAAAACAAGTCAGCACCAATCGAGGCAAAATCCTGAAACCGCTGTTGACTTTCCCGCAAGGCCTCTTCTGTTTCTTTGAGGAGGGTGATATCTCGTGCCGAAATGGCTGCGCCAATGATGTTGCCTTGCTGATCTCGAAATGGCACATACTCAACATCAAAGTAACGAGTCGCCCCTAAGGAGGGAAACCAGTGCTGGTTCCGAACTTTATCTCCGGTAAAACACTGATCCAACGCAGGTTTAATATTTTCATAAAAGAACTGCTGACCATGGAGATCGGCAATGTGCTGCCCGGCAATGTTCTGGGTTGATTTATTAAAGATCTCTAAATACTGAGAATTGGCTGCAATATAAGTATATTGAGTATCGACGAGTGACATATAGCTGCTAGCAGCATTGAAAATCGTTTCATATTGGCGCAGTTTGACTTCGGCGTGCTTCTGCTGGGTAATGTCAGTCTGAATTCCAACAAAGAATTGAACGTCACCTTGAGCATTGGTCAGCGGCTTAATTCGCAGCCAATTCCAGAAAAGTTGGCCTGTTTTTCGATAATTGAGAATTTCCCCCTCAAAGGCCTGCTGGCTTTGAAGGGCCTGACGAATATTGTCAATGGTATGGAGATTGGTCTTGGCCCCTTGTAGAAAGCGGCAGTTTTGACCGATGACTTCGTCTGGGGTATATCCCGTAAACTGATAAAATCCAGAGCTGGCAAAAATAATGGGAAATCCAGGAGCAGTCGCATCTGAAATAACGATGCCATCATTGGCCGTCTCTGCTGCAATGGCTCTTAGGTGTAGGGTTGCCTTCTGTAGGTCCTGATCAGGATGAATGTATTGAACTTTGAGACAAATACTTCTCGCCTGCGGGTCCACCCCAAAGATAGCGGTTACGGTATATAAACACGGCAGTTCTTGAGCTGCTGCGTTAGGATGGCTAGTCTCAACATGAAACAGGTCTAACTTGCCTTGTAAGAGCTGCTGAAACTGAGCTGCGAACGCACCCAAATCCTGTAGTTGTGGAATCTCTTGATAGTGGTAACCAATCAGGTGATTGAGGGGAACGTTGGTAATGTCACAGAAGGTTTGGTTAACTTGTTGGATATATCCGTTAGCTGAAATAATGGCCATTCCCAAGTCACATAGGGCTGTTTGGGATGCTTCTAACCCACTTGCATCCCCGATTTGCAGGGATAGTGATGGATGAAGGTTGGTCATAAGCACATTCGAATACATCCGTTTCTTAGCTCTGCAGAATGTCTGAGACTTGGGTTTGAGGAAAGAGTGAGAGCTAAGTTCGATAGAATCCCCCAAGACGTCTACTATTGTTGACGTTATTTTTTTATCTGTCATTCGAAAATTTACGGAAAGTGGGCTGATGGTGCTGTGCTAACTGCACTTTGCGTATTTTTAAGTTTTTTTGACTGCTCCGAAGAATTACTGAAACCCATCTCCTGTTACTGAAAGTCATCGTATTTTCAGGGGGATTTCAGGTCAGTTGAGGCTAGAGAGAGTACCATCAACACAGCGATTCTGGGGCCTGAGTTTTTGTGAAGAGTCAACAACCCATTGAAAAAGAGTTGGTGCTCATTGGCGGAGGACATAGTCATGCGATCGCACTCCGCAACTTTGCCATGCATCCTCTGCCTGGTGTTCGCCTGACCCTAATTAGTGAACAGTCTAATACGCCCTATTCGGGGATGCTGCCAGGCCATGTGGCCGGCCACTACACCTATGAAGAATGCCATATTGATTTACGCCTGCTGGCCACGGCAGCCCAAGCCCAACTCTATGTGGATCAGGCCACGGGACTTGATTTAGACCGGAATCGAGTGCTCTGTGCAGGCCATCCCCCCGTCCGTTATGATATCTTGTCCATTGATATTGGCAGTACACCAGAGCTGCCGGAGGTTCCTGGTGTTTTGGACTATAGCGTGCCGGTCAAACCCTGGCGGTTTTTCTTACAGAAATGGCAGCAGGTGATTGAGCACGTCACGCAATATCCTGAGCACCCGATCCGCATTGGTGTGGTGGGCGGCGGCGCGGGCGGCGTAGAGCTGATACTGACAATCCAGCATCAGCTCCAGCGTATCTTGACCACGGCGGGTCAGCCCTTATCCAATCTCACCCTGCATTTATTCCACCGAGGAGCACGGGTGATGACAGGCCATCAGGCGCGGATTCGCGATCGCTTTCAACGGATCCTCACTGAAAAAGAGATTTGTTTACACCTAAAAGAAACGGTATTACAGGTACAAGAAGGCAGTGTCCTCTGTGAGTCCGGCTTACAGGTCGCGTGCGACACTATTTTTTGGGTTACTCGGGCTTCGGCACCGACGTGGCCGCGTCAATCGGGTCTCGCCACCGATGCCCGGGGATTTATTCAGGTGCGGCCCACCTTACAGTCCATGTCCCATCCTCATATTTTTGCGGCGGGAGATATTGCGGCAATGGTGAGGTCTCCCCGCCCCAAGGCTGGAGTATTTGCCGTCCGTCAGGGCAAGCCTTTAGCTGAAAATTTACGGCGAGTCTTGCAAGGGGAATCGCTGCAAATCTATCAGCCCCAATCGAAGTTTTTGAGCTTGATTAGCACGGGCGATCGCAAAGCAATTATGTCTTGGGGAGCACTCCCCTTGGGGAATGAATCAGCCTGGTTATGGCGCTGGAAAGATGCCATCGATCGCAAGTTTATGGAACAATTTCGCGAGTTGCCTGTGATGGGAACTGACTCAACGTCAGCTTCAGCAGCTTTAGAGCCGACGCTACCGTGCGCAGGCTGTGGCTCGAAGGTGGGCAGTTCAGTTCTAGAGCACACCTTATCGCGCTTACGCCAAGACTATCCTCCCCGACGGCAGGATATTTTAGTGGGCTTGGGCAGAGCGGATGATGCTGCTGTCGTTGAGGTGCCGCCGGATCAGGTGATGGTGCATACCCTCGATTACTTTCGCAGTCTGATCAATGCCCCCTTTATATTTGGGCAGATCGCGGCCCACCATAGTCTGAGCGATTTATTTGCGATGGGCGCGGCTCCCCAATCGGCGCTAGCGATGGCAACGCTGCCCTATGGGTCGGATAAAGCTCTGGGTGAAACGCTGTATCACTTACTTTCAGGTGCGACTCAAGTCTTGCAGCAAGCAGGAGCTGAGCTGGTGGGGGGGCATACAACCGAAGGAGCAGAGCTAGCCTTTGGTCTGTCCTGTCATGGGTGGGTGAGTCGAGATCGTATCCTCTCTAAGCAGGGCATTCTACCGGATCAGGTTCTGATTCTGACTAAACCGCTAGGCTCGGGGTTGATATTTGCAGCAGCGATGCGACAGAAAGCCCGCGATGTTTGGATCGATAATGCGATTGAGGTGATGTTGCGATCGAACCAAGCGGCGGCCCAATGTTTTTTGGCGCATCAAGCGACGGCTTGCACAGACATTACCGGGTTTGGACTTTTAGGTCACCTATCTGAAATGTTGCGGTCTTCTTCTGTTCAAGTCCAACTCGATCTGGATTCAATTCCCTTAATGCGGGGGGTGCCAGATATCCTAGCCCAAAATATTTATAGCTCTCTCTATCCCCAAAATCTGCAAGCTGGAGATGGGGTAGAAAATCAAGCCCAAGCTCAGACACATCCTCTATGGCCAATCCTGTTTGACCCCCAAACTTCAGGAGGATTATTAGCGGCTGTTCCTATTGAACAAGCTGAAAGTTGTCTAAAAGCCTTACATAAACTTGGATATGGACAAGGTTCTATCGTGGGGAGAACTATACTTTTCCAGAAACAAAAATCAAGCGATAAGCTCCTATCTGTTCGTTACGAGGGTGTCCAGAAATTCAAACCTGAAAATATAGACAAGTCTCGGTAGTTGAGTGTCCATAGAGAACAGTCATATCGCTTAGCAGATAAAGCAATGGTGGCATCTTCAAGACTACCGTTCCATTGGTCAAGCGCGTGGACTAAATTCCTTAGCTCCTCTAACTCCATCAGCGAGATAGGGATGGCATGAAAACTCAGATCCATGGCATTGAGTGCTTGTAAAGCCTTTGTTCTAGACACTCGATACAGCAACCACTTATAAACCTCAAAAATAATAGGGATGGGCATCAAAACACTAGTATGAGCAACTGACAACTCATTAAACCCTTGCTTACAGATGTCATGATCTGGATCTTTTGACCAAAAGAGGGCAATTACAGGTCCAGCATCTACAACAAGTTGCTTCAATTATTGATGATTCTCAAGCGCAACATTATCTTCGGCATGTTGTGCAACCGCAGGTCCCTGTGCGTCTTTGACCATTCCTGCTAACTTCAAAACATGGGATAGATCTTTAGAAGCCAACTTTGTCTCTAACGCATCCTGGACCAAGCTAGAAAAAGATGCTTGTGGGTTCTGTTGGAGATAATCTGAGATCCGTTCATTCAGATCATCAGGCAGATAAATCGTTCGTTTCATAGCAGCACTACACGAAGGAATATCACACCTATATCATACCTTGATTCGCAAGATGAGTCGAAGTTATTGATCTCGAATCTCCTATCTTGAGCGGCTTAACTAACATCAATGTTTAGGGGAGTATAGAGCCATTAGGTGTTGCTTCCCATTTCGGGAGGACGTTCCCAGAAAACACTCGGTAGTTTGCTTCGCAAAGTAATAAGGAAAGGGGATATAGGCAGATTTAAACGATTGGCTGTTGCTACACCTCCAAGCTTAGAGGCCCAGCAACAGCCAATCGTTATTCGTTAATTCAGTTTTGAGCAAACAAAGACAATCTTACTCACACCGTTTTAGGTGTTTTTAAGCAATTTTTCGGCAGAAGAGGCCCACAATTTAGGATTAAGCTTGTCTGATGCCTCTTCCCCGATCAGCGGCAATAGTCCAGCTTCTTTCTTGGTCTCTTCCAACGCCAAAAACATCATGACCAGCTTTTCTTGAGTCTTTTGGATGTTTTCTAGCCAATCCTTTTGTTGTTGGGTTAGAGATGCAATTTTGCTTTTGGCCTCATTTAGGACCTGTGTTTCAACTCGCTCGATCAGGATGACGCGCCGAAGTAAGAATATAAGTACCACTATCGCTGCGAGTAGTCCCGGGAATGTCCAATTATATGCAGTCATAATACCCTTCCTTTTTTACGGGTAATATTTACGCTTATTACTGGCGTACCACTTTATGAAATCCCCTGTAAAGTGTTATGACTAATCTCCCTGAGCGGGGGGTATCTGTTTTCGCTTAGCATGCTATCTCCAAACTAGCGAAAACACCCTCTAAATAGAGATAGCGATTGCATTATTAGTGATCGCTAGCGATGATGGACAAGTTTGCATCGTAACGCCTCAATGAAGTGTTCAGGTACAGAAGCCCCATTAAATGGAATCTGCTTGAGTTTCTTTTATTTGGGAGTAACCAAGTAAGACTTCACCATATCCGAAAATACATTGACCTGGGCCGTAAAGAACTCAGGTTGAAAGTGAAACATGCAGTAATGGGTTGCCATCCCGTCTAAGGTACTGACCAACATCCGGGCAAAGATAGGAGCGGGTAGATCCACACTAATTTGCCCTTGGCTTTGCCCCTCTTGAATTCGAGCAAGAAAGAATCGATTGAGGCTCTCTAGCCATTGTTCAAAATCTTCGCTTAATCCAATCGACCGATCTAGATCCTTGTTGCCCAAAACCTCAAAGACCAAGGGGGTGACATGGGCAAATTCATCAATATCCTGAAAACACAGTTGAATCCCCGCCAGAATGGCATCCACGGGATCGGAATGGACCTGCTCAAGTTGCAAAATTTGCTGATCAAATTCCTGTAGCATCAAGCCAAAAATGGTTTTAGGCAGTTCCTCCTTGGTGCGGAAATATTCGTATAGCGTCCCCTTACCCATCTCCGCCCTTTGAGCAATATCGGCCATCTTGGTGGAGTGATACCCTTTCTCGGCAAAGACTGCGATCGCAGCCGCTAGAATCGCCTGCCGCTTTGCTTCTCGATCAACAATTTTGGGACTCATCTCGTTTGGATTAGTGGACCAACCGTAGTCTACCGAAATTAGTTCACACCGTCGCTTGACATTTGACCGACCAGTCGGTCAAAATAAAAGCAGGTCATTATTAGGGTTCCTTTATGCTCTCCTCCACTACCCTTACCCTTCAAGATTCATTCGCGACGACCACTCACCTGCCCTACTTCCAAGGAATGCATTGGACTGACTCACAAGCAGCGACCTTACTCGCAGGCATGAAAACAGTTGCCACATTACAGGGACAACAGGACCTCCACCCACTCTCTCAGGAGATGATTCAAGCCACTCAAAAGCATCTTCTCCAGGTGGAGGGTGCCATCTCAGCTCTCCCTATAATTGGCCCCGAAACCTTTGCTCGCGACTTACAGGAGCAAAAACACCAGCAACTGGCCCTCCAACTGCTGATTCTGATGCCATATCTATCCATGCAGGTGCAAAAGGTCGAGGTTGAGCTAGTTAATCAGTTTGCGCAAGCCTTACAGCTCCGTCCCCACACCTTACAGAGTCTTAAACAGGTGCAAGCAGGACATCTGCGTCGGTTATTCGTTGCCTATACGGCCCGTTCCTTGGCAGAGCTGCTGCCCGGGTGATTGGCTGCAAAAAGGGCTGACGGTTGCCAGTGCGATCCAGGAGTATGTTGGCGATTCTCAAGTGGCCCAGCGGTATCAGTCTTTGGAAGCTGTAACGGCAAACACAATGGGCAAGGCGTTGTTTAGGTACTATCGCGATCGCAACTTTCCTCTGCCTGGTGAAAAGGGAAGCTTCAGCGAAATTTTAGTCCCCCACGATCTGATTCATATCTTGTCAGGGTTGGATACTAGTCCTGTGGGTGAAATTGCGGTGGCAGGGTTTGAAGCTGGAATGAGCAAATCTCAGTTTGGGTTTGAACTGTTACTTGAAGTGATACTTGATTTCCATTTGGGATTAAACTTCACAACCTTGGGGATTTTGGAGCCGAGTCAGAACAACTTTATCCCTGATTTAGTGATGCAAGCTTTTGTCCAAGGGACGAAGGTCAGTCAGGATCTATTTAGTCCGGACTGGTCGTTTCAGCAATGGTTGGATCAACCCATTGAAACCGTTCGGAGTCGATATCACATTACCGCTTGCGGTTCGCCCATTTTTAAAAGCGGTCGCCAGATTGGGTTAGAGTCTGGCAATGACCAAATCAGTAACTTTGACAACCGAACGAGTTGACGATAT
>NZ_JANQOY010000097.1 GCF_028285565.1 Acaryochloris sp. IP29b_bin.148 | reverse complement strand
AGAGGAGCGGCCTCCTGAGCGTAGGACATATTCTCAGCCTAGCTAAGAATAAGAGCGCTCCACTGCTGAATGGTTATTTCAGCCAGGCTGCACTAGATAGCCCAAGCAACGAGTACTCGCATCACCACTCGTTGTATGTTCCCAACAAGCGCTGTTATTGGAATCTTGCCCGTTGGCAGTCAAGCTAATGGATTGCCCATTATCAGCCCCTCCTAAGGTGGTTTGGGTAGAATCATTCCATAGCCCTAATGCTGCCGGTGGTGGGGTATTGATTGCTGTACTGCTGCTGGTGTTTTTACCGTAGGCAATGTAATCAATAATCTGGTTTTGGCCATCGTACAGCCAGACATCATCCCCTGTGTTATTGAGCTTTGGACGTTGTCCTAACCAGGTTTGAAACGCTGCGTCTGGGGCTTGATGAGCTGGGATAGGATTGCCTTGGGCGTCTTTCTCACTACCAATCCAAATAACGGCATATTCCCCTGGCTGGAGAATGGTATTAGCAGGAAAGACGTAAGGGCTGGTATTGCCTGTAATGCTTCCGGTATTACCATCTATATCGTCATCCAGAATATTGCCATCTATTAATTGCAAACCGCCAAGATCCACAGCTTCATTTGATGGATTGAATAGCTCAATAAACTCATCATTATTCTCGGCATTGGCTCTGCCAATTGTTTGCTGGTATAGCACCTCATTGATAACAATTTTCCCTGCCAGGGGAGATAGCTGATGTGGCTCTCCTGCTTCGCCCTCTGGTTCCGGCTCTGACTCTGGTTCTGGCTCTGCTTCCCCTTCTGGTTCTGGAGTTGGTTCAGGCGTTTCTGCTTCGTCCTCAGGCTCAGGTTCAGGTGCTGGCTCAGGCTCTGGAGCTGGTTCAGGCTCCGGTGTTGGTTCAGATTCTGGCTCGGGCTCGGGTGTTTCTGCTCCGCCCTCTGGTGCGGGATTAGGCCCTGGTTCGGGCGCTACTTCTAGTGTTCCTGGTCCACCTTCTGGTTCAGGAGCTGGTTCTGGTTCAGGAGCTGGTTCTGGCTCAGGAGCAGGTTCGAGAGCGGATAGCGGGGCAGGCTCAGTTTCTGGCTCTTTAAAGGGAAGACAACTAAATGATAAAGAATTGAGGCGACCGCTTTTACTACCTTTGGGTTTTAGTGCGCCGATTCGATAGCGGAAACTGCTGACATTCTCATAGGAAGCAGTGACTAAAGTTTGGGTTGCATCTGTGCTAATCCCCGGTTGTGTCTTGACTGTCTTGGACTCAAAGCGACCGGATGGTGGGGTGATCGTTGGCTTTAGAGTGGTGGGATTTTCAAGGGTATAGCTAGAGAATCCTTCTAGCTCGATATACTCCCTTAAGGTTCTACTATCTCCATCAATATCTACACCAGAAGCATTGAAAGCTTTGATGGTAGTAGATGTGTTGGACCCTGTTTCTACAAAACTGATAATCAGATCTACACTCGAATCTCCTTCTTGTGTAGAAGCATTGAGAGTAGGCTGCAGAGCTTCTGCGGACCCTGTGCTGGCATTATCAATTGCCCCTAAGGTTGCACCATTATTGAACTTGTCCACCGTGACCAAGGCATCAATACCAGGAGCAACCTGGGTAAATCGGTAGATGGAGCCGATGGATAGGTCAGGTTGATTGTTTTCTTTTTTGGGATTACGAAAAGACAGCTCTACGATTGAACTGCCATTACACATCTTGGCGTCTGCAATTTGGAAGACAGACGTTTTTGTGTTCTGGATTGGAGGGATAGGTGAATAGACGCTGGGGGTTGTTCGGTTCGCCCTATGGGTGGAAGAAGTACGCGCTAGAGCAGCATCTGCGAAGAAAGTGCATGCCATGAGAAGTGCAGCGAAGGGAGCACGATTGGCGAATAATACTATCCAGCGACCCATGATTTCTCTCCTCAGCCATCCATAAATGGGAAACTCTAATACTTGTATCACTTTGCGATCGCAAAAAAATTCCAAAGCAATACTCTTTTTAGGGAATCGTTTTGAATTTCATTCCTGGTAGATATTTGTCCGATCCCACCACATCTTAATTTTTTTATTTCTAGGGATTGAATGGGGGGATGTTGAGAATTATCTTGATTTTTCCCTAGACACCAAAGTCTGACATTTGTCCCCTTTATGATGAGTTGGACAATCGTTAAGGTCAGGTCAACATGGGAGAAGCAAAGCGCCGCAAGCAAATTTTAGGAGACACCTACGGTCAGACCTCCTTCATTTTGATTAAGGGCGAACGACAGTTCGAAGAACATTTCCAAAAGTTCTGCCAAGCCTGGGAACATAAATTAAAAGAGATTAGTGGGGCTTCTGAGGCTGAAGCTGAACTCTCTGATGCCGAAATCCAAGAGAAAGATCAGACCTTCCAGGCTTGGCTCACACAATACCTTCAGGATTACCGTCCCCAGGATCGAGAGCGATTAACAGGAGGGTTATTGGACTTTCTCTATGCCGAAATGGAAAAGCTAGAGCAAGAAGAAGATCCGGAAAAGCTACAGCAAAAGATTTCCAACTGGGTTTTGGAAGCGCTGACATTATTCACTCTGTTAAAGCCCCATTTAACCGTGGAGCAACAGCAGGATTATGCCCATCCGCTGCTCGAACTCTACGAAATCATGCTCAATGAGGTCAAGGAGGATATGGCCACCGAGCAAAAAGAAGAAGCACAAAAGTCTCTAGCTGAGATGTTCGCGGTTTGTTTAGATATCCCTGCAGTCGAAGAATAGAAGCCTAGAAGGCGTTTTCACAATACCCGACTATTTTAGTCGGGTATGTTTGACGGTATTTTATCCCCGTGTTAGCATCGAGCGAATTGAACAGATGCGTTGTTGACGTATTTCTATCGAAGTTGCTAAACCCATGACTCAAACCCTGACCAATCAATCTCGCAGCTCTGCTCTCAAAGCACTGAAGTGTAAAGAATGTGGAGCTGAGTACGAACTGAAAGCAACCCACGTTTGTGAATTCTGCTTTGGCCCTCTAGAAGTGAGCTATGACTTTAGCCGCCTCAGCCAGCCGATCACCCGTGAAAGCATTGAAGCCGGCCCCAACTCCATTTGGCGGTATCGCTCCTTCTTGCCGGTTGAGACAGATACACCGATTGATGTGGGAACGGGCATGACCCCTTTGCTCAAGTCTCATCGGTTAGCTCGGCAATTGGGCCTTAAAAATCTCTATATCAAGAACGATGCCGTCAATATGCCCACCCTCAGTTTTAAGGATCGAGTGGTATCGGTGGCGTTGACTCGGGCACAAGAGTTGGGGTTCTCGACCGTGTCCTGTGCCAGTACCGGAAATTTAGCCAATTCAACGGCTGCCATCGCCACTCGTGCGGGCCTCGATTGTTGTGTATTTATTCCAGCGGACTTAGAAGCGGGTAAGGTCATGGGTACCCTCATCTACGGTCCAACGGTCATGGCGGTTCAAGGCAACTACGATCAGGTCAATCGCCTCTGTTCAGAAGTCGCCAACACCCACGGTTGGGGCTTCGTCAACATCAATCTGCGTCCCTATTATTCTGAAGGTTCTAAGACCCTTGGTTACGAAGTGGCTGAGCAACTGGGTTGGGAGCTTCCCGATCACATTGTTGCGCCGCTAGCGTCAGGATCCTTATTTACCAAGATTTATAAAGGCTTCCGGGAATTTGTCGACAATGGTTTGGTTGATGACAAAGCGGTGCGGTTTAGCGGTGCCCAGGCCGAAGGCTGCTCTCCCATTGCTCAGGCCTATAACGAAGATCGCGACTTTATCAATCCTGTCAAGCCAAATACGATTGCTAAATCTATTGCCATTGGTAATCCTGCGGATGGCGTTTATGCCATCAATATTGCCAAGAAGACGAATGGCACAATTGAATCGGTTACCGATGCCGAGATTGTCGAAGGCATGAAGCTGTTGGCTGAAACGGAAGGCATCTTTACAGAAACAGCCGGTGGAACCACCATCGCCGTTCTTAAGAAGCTCGTCGAAGCCGGGAAAATTGACCCAGACGAAAAAACCGTGGTCTACATCACGGGCAACGGCCTCAAGACCCAGGAAGCGGTTCAAGGTTGTATCGGTCAGCCCTTCGCAATTGAGCCTAAACTTGGAAGTTTTGAGCGAGCTCTAGAGCGCTCCCGCACCCTGGATCGATTGGACTGGCAACCTGTGCTGGTCTAGGCTGTTTGTCGTTTCATTTGTTTCTCTATTGCAGTTGAATCCTATGTCCGTTACTGTCCTTATTCCTACGCCCTTACAAAAGCTGACGAAAAATCAGGCTACCGTCGAATGCGACGGCAGTAGCATTGGCGAATTGCTAGAATCTCTGGAGCAAAATTGTCCCGGAATTAAAGCCCGTCTGTGTGATGAGCAAGGCGAATTACGCCGCTTCGTCAACTTTTATGTAAATAATGAAGATATCCGTTTTTTAGAGGGGCAACAAACGGCCCTCAAAGACGGCGATGAAGTTAGTATCATTCCTGCGATCGCAGGGGGGTAAACCAACAAACCTATGGCAGAAGCAGAAAAGAAAGCCGCCGACGCAGCACCTGCAGCGAAACCGAAAGAAAAAAAGCCCAAGCTTGAAGATAAACCTTTTGCAGAGTTTATTCAGCAAGACTATCTCCCGGCCTTAGAAAAAGCTTTAGTGGCCAAAGATATCAGCGACTTGCAGCTCAACTTTGCCGACAACAACATCACGGGTGAGTGGCTAAACGGTACTCGTCAGTTTACAGTGTACTTCCCAGAAGGTGATATCAAAAAGCAGCGGGCCTTTTCCTGGTCAAACACAGGCAGCAACCCTAGCACCATCGAACCTTTTTTAGGCGATGAGCGGAAGATTACCCTCGATTTACTCGTATTTGGCGTCGTTCAGCGGCTCAACGCTCAAAAGTGGCTCGGTGGGAATTAAATTTTTTCTTTAGCGCCACCCCTATTCCCAAAACAAACATAGAAGCAAGAGGGCCAAGATGTTCAGGAACGGCTTTTGCTTCTATTTTTATGTTGCAAGGAGATAGACTGGCATCAAAAACCTTGCACTCTTCTTCTTTCTCTCCGTAGGGCACATTGGCGGGTCTCCGGAGAAAAGACAGATAACTGTTGGGGTTGGGGCCGTTTCGGCCAAGAACGATCGCTTCTGATCCTCCACTAGGGGGATGGGATTCTATATCAAGATCTTGTACTTCCAAAGTAGAGCGAGAAAAATGTACCGTACTAAAGCCCCGAACTAAAGCGTCATCAAGATTATGAGTGATAGTACCAAAACTTCCTCGCCAAATTCCGCTGTATTGACGAACTTCTAGCAGGCCATCGGCATTATTATCTGTGCCAGCGATGCTGATATTGACCACGCTATCTGTAGGTTCAAACGTATCTGGGGAAGTAAATTCGTCACCTGGCAATGGCACTAGCGTCGTATCTTGGTAACCTGAAACTTCAAAATCAAATTCAAAAAACTGGGCAGCGTTCACATCTGTTTGCCATCCAAAAACACTAACTGCCAAGACTAAGACCCAGGTTGGTTGAGTTTTCCCTCTCATCAGTTCTATCCTCAAGGAATAATCAGCTTAAATGGCTATTAGGGTTTGTTTATGCTGATCTTGCGGCAATTTCTAAAGCCTGAGAAGATTTTAGGCCGATAATGATTCTTTCATCCACCTCTATACAAAATGTGACAAGCCCGTATAGGCCCAAAATCTCCTATACAGCCTGGACTGCAGTTGCCCCATCTCGATTATCATTAAGCTGATTATTTTAGACGGAGCTGAGTTGTTCAGGATCGAGTAGGAATAACGGCTCAGTCCCGCCATCGTCCACAATCATAGAGCTAACGCAGTGGATATTGCCCCGGTCAAGATAAGAACTGGGTAACGGGGAAAATTGAGATTTTCCTGCTCGGCGAATAGTAGGTTGAGAATCAATGGGTACTCCCACAACGCCCTCTGCGCTTTTAATCAACACCAGGCATCGTTGCGCAGCACTCTCCTCTGATTTGGCTGTCTCTGGTTCTTCAGGAGTTAAGGACTGGGCAGAGTCATTAAAAATTCGATACCCCACATCCACCACCGTAATTTCTTGGCCTTGATGGAGGGTTAAGCTAATGCCCGTCTGATTCGGATCGCCATGTACCTTTCCCAAGGGAATCACTTTTTGCACCGCTGTGACGGGTAACGCAAACCACTCCCCTCGGAGTTTAAAGGCAATCAGCTGTTCGGTTGCTTCGGTATTGCGATTGGCACCCCGTTGCGATCGCACCGATGAAAAAATAGCCATAGCGTTCAATCACTCACAATCATTTTGCTTGGGTAAACTGCTCAAGGGTTTGCAGAAGCTCTTTCTCTCTAAAGGGTTTTGAGAAATAAGCAGAAGCACCCAGAGTCATTGCCAATTTACGATGCTTATCCCCACTTCGAGAGGTTAGCATCGCCACCGGAATCGACTTAAAATCCGACTTCGCCTTCACATGAGCCAAGAACCCGTATCCATCCATCCGGGGCATTTCAATATCACAAATCACGGCCTGAATCGGTAGGCCCGATTCGAGTTTTTCGAGGGCATGTTGGCCATCCTTAGCCTGTTCAACTCGATACCCTGCCTTCTCTAAGGTCAACGCTAGGAAGCGACGGACATTAACCGAATCGTCTACCACCATCACCAAAGCTTGTTGATTTGCCGTGTCAGCTACAGGACTATCCGATCCAGATAGAGCACCTGCCAAAGCACCTGAATTGCCCGTGAAATCATTATTCCGATCATTTATCCAGTTCAGGAGACTGAGCGCATCCACCAGCGGAATAACCCGACCATCCCCCAAAATCGTACAGCCCGCAAAGCCTTCAGGCATGGCAATATTCCCTTCAGCTTGGCGAATCGTAACTTCCTGCTCACTCCAATAGCGATCAACCTGTAAGCCCACCAGCTCATTACCATCGGCCACCATCAACACCGTAGGTGCATTAATACTCGGCGTCTCTTCTGTATCCGGCAGCTTTGCAATCCGGGGTAGTCGCAACCACTGGCTGAGTTGGACTAACGGCACCATTTCACCATCCCAATTGAGGACTTCAGCCCCTGCACTATCCAAAACATCTTCAGACCGGAGCAGCATCATTTCTTCCACCACATCGGTCGGAAACGCCAACATCATATTGGCAACTTCTACCAGCAAGACCCGAATAACCGATAAGGTAAAGGGCACAGAAATAGTAAAGGTCGTACCGATCCCGGCTTCTGTATCAACGGCAATCGAGCCTCGGATTTTTTGTAGATTCGTGCGCACCACGTCCATGCCAACGCCTCGGCCCGACAAATCTGTTACCGCTGATGCCGTACTAAAGCCAGGTTCAAAAATCAAATCGAGTAAATCACTGGTGCTGGCATTCCGCAGATCGTCGGCATCTAACCCCATCTCCATCGCCCGGTTTTTGATTTTATCGAGGTTAATACCATCCCCATCATCCCTGATTGTAATTTGAGTTTGGTTGCCTCGATACGCGGCCCGAATTTCAATTAACCCCTTGGGAGATTTGCCTGCGGCAACTCGTGCCTCGGGTTTTTCTATCCCATGATCAAAGGAATTTCGGATTAAGTGAATGAGCGGATCATTCAGCGACTCTAGAATCGATCGATCGACTAGAGTTGTTCCTCCAACAATCTTTAGTTCTACCTGCTTCTCAAAGCGTAAGCTCAAATCTCGCAGAACGCGTGGGAAACGACTGAGCAATTCAGACACTGGACGCATTCTCACCTGCGTCATGCTGGTCTGAATCAGCTTGGAGGTTCGAGTCAGTCCTCGTGTGGTTTGTTCCGCGTCCCCCAGACTCGTATTGATATCTCCGGTGACCTCTTGAATTTGAACTGCGGCTTCCATCAGTTCCTGGGATAGCAAGTGCATCTCGCTATAGCGGTCCATCTCCAATAGATCAAAATCATGATGATCGAGATGAGGGTTGCTCAAGTTGATTGGGGGCGTAGAGCCATTGGTCTGACCACCTCCCACGGGAACAGCCATAGCAGGGGCTGCTTGAGCAGACACCTCCTGCACGGAAATTTTGTCATAGGCTGCCCGTAGCTGTGCATTGGACTTATCAAGGGTGCGAACCCGACCTCGTAAGAGTTCGGTGAGGTCTCGCAACTGCTTGAGCTGCATTTGCAAACCATTCCGTTCAATAATCAGTTCTCCGAATAATTCATTGAGCTGATTGAGCTTACTGACAGGAACACGAATGGTCGTATCGGCGGTCTCTGGCGCGGCGGCACTAGTAGTGATAGGTTTAGCAACTGTGCGAGTAGAGGCCCGTTTCTGGGGTTGACGCTCAGCAGGCTTTGGCGCTTCTACAGGTGCGCTGACGGTTTGCTCCGTTGCCGAGGAGTCTAGGGAAGAAATAAGGTCCGCTGCTTCTGAGGCAAACGACTCAGACCATTCCAGATCCTTCGCAACCTCTTCATGGGGCGAAGCACTCTCAGCCGCAACAGCGGGTAATGTAACATCTGCGGGAGCTAGAGCCTCGATCTCTTCGGCAATACCAGCCAAGTCCACATTGGCAAAAGCATCTAAATCTGCAGTGGGTGTTAGCTGCTCTTCTTCCTGTTCTGGCGTAGATATCTCTTCCGAGGCAGCTGCTTCTAGAGGGGCGACTGCCCCTAAATCTTGGGGTTCTAGAGCCAACTCAGCACCAGCAAATAGGTCAGATTCGGCTGCCGTCTCTAAATCTTGAGGCTCTAAGGTGAACTCAGCATCAGCAAATAGATCAGATTCGGCTGGATCAGCGGCTTCTAAGTCCAGTGGTTCTAGAGATAATTCAATGTCCGCAAACGGATCCGCCTCCTCAGTCATCAGATCAGCGGACACATCACTGGGGCGCTCCAGAGTCTCAGCGAATGCACCCAGGGAACTGATGTCCAGAGTGTCAGGAATGGCATCTTTTTGACCGACCAATACCATGGCTTGCGATCGCCGCAGTTCCTGCAAACCCACCTCAGCAATTTGAAGCTGCTGATTGGGATCATTCGTCGCTTTGAGATAGTGCAATGTCGATTGGCATAGCCCGTGAAAAGCTGGCATATCCAGCATTTCGCCTAATCCACCTAATTCCTCAAGCGTAGAATCAAATTCAGCAACGATGATACTCGCCTCTTGGCTGGCAAGCTGTTCTTCTAACCGATCTAAGCATTCTTCGACTTCCGACTCAAAAAGAACAATACTCATGTCCTCACCCACCTCAGAGGACAGCAAGGATGCTTCATCTTCAGGTTGAGGATCGCCCAGTAAATCATGGAGCTGCTCCATCACTGGGTTAGCTTGGGTTTCGAGCCACTGTTCGTCAACGTCATCTCCCTGCTGGTTAAGGGTGGCGACCTGACGCATAAAATCCATCCCCGTCAGCAACAGGCTTTCGACTTCGCCATCTACCTGCACTTTACCGATTTTAAGAACCTTGAAAAAATCCTCAAGCCGGTGGGCCAAATGACTAAGATTATGGAACCCCATTAAGGCAGCGCCCCCCTTGACGGAGTGGGCTGCTCGCAAAACGCCATCTATTTGTTGTCGATCAACACCGCTGGTGCTTATCCCCAGAAGGCCCGATTCAATTTGGTGGCAATGCTCAAAGGCTTCTTCCAGAAACTGAAGGCGAACTTCCTGTTCACTATCGTGGGACATGGTTTATCTCTCAGTACCAATTATT
>NZ_JANQOY010000096.1 GCF_028285565.1 Acaryochloris sp. IP29b_bin.148 | reverse complement strand
GATTACGCCTCGCACCTTTATCTTTGGTGGGAAAGCAGCGCCAGGCTATTTTATGGCCAAGCTGATTATCAAGCTGATCAACTCCGTGGGAAATGTGGTCAACCGCGATCCGGATGTACGGGGACGGCTGAAGGTGGTCTTTTTGAAGGACTATAACGTCAAGCTGGCCCAGCGGATTTACCCCGCGGCTGATTTATCGGAGCAGATTTCCACTGCGGGTAAAGAGGCCTCAGGCACAGGCAATATGAAATTTGCCCTAAATGGTGCCCTGACCATTGGCACCTTAGATGGAGCCAACGTAGAAATTCGAGAAGAAGTGGGTGAAGACAACTTCTTCTTATTCGGTCTAACGACAGAAGAGGTCTATCACAAGCGGGCTCATGGCTATCGCTCTCAGGACTACTACCATACCAATGCTGAGCTAAAGCTAGCAATTGATCGGATTGCTTCTGGTTTCTTCTCCCAGGGAGATGCTGAGCTGTTCCGACCCTTGATCGATGACCTGCTTCATCAGGACCAGTATTTCTTGTTTGCCGACTATGCCTCCTATATTGCTTGTCAAGATCAGGTCGCTGCGGTTTATAAGGATCAGGAAAAATGGACCCGTATGTCGATTTTGAATGCGGCTCGGATGGGTAAGTTCTCCTCAGATCGTTCGATTGAAGACTATTGTCGAGATATCTGGAAAGTGGAGCCCGTGAACGTTGAACTGCGTCAGTGTTAGACATCCGTGCCTAAATCATGGACAGTTTAGAACAGCTGATTCAAGGTCAGGCGCTCAAGGAGCCTCAAAAGGCTGAACTAGGCCAATGGATGCTGTCTGAGCCACATCGGGCAGCTGCTTTTGGCCTAACCCCAGCATCAGTCGAAACAACCCTACATCAGTTCGCCCAGCTCCTCCCCCGGATCTACTCCCCGGTGGAGGGGTTTTGGTGTGGAGACTGTCAAATTTCGACCTCGCCCCTACCGCCCCTGTGGCGGGTATGGATGCCGCTAGCCTGCCAAATAGCGGAGGCGAGACAGAACCTTAATCGTCCCCTGATCCAAGGCATTTTGGGCATGCAGGGGGCTGGAAAAACGACTCTGACCACGGTGCTACAGATCGTTCTGGAACAGCTAGGTTATTCGTGTTGCTGCCTGTCCATTGATGATTTGTATAAGACCTATGGTGAGCGTCAACAGCTGCAGGTGGAGGACCCTCGACTGAAATGGCGAGGGCCGCCGGGAACCCATGATGTTGATTTGGGCATCCAAATTCTGGATCAGATGCGAGCTAACGAGACGAGTACTCCAATTCAAATCCCTCGGTTTGATAAATCGGCCTTTGGCGGTCAAGGCGATCGCAGTGGGTTTGAATCGGTGCCGACCACTGATATTGTCCTGTTTGAGGGCTGGTTTGTGGGGGTAAAACCCATATCAACAGACGTCTTTGAACAGGCCCCTGCCCCGATTGATACGCCTGCTGATCGCAAGTTCGCCATGGAGATGAACCAGCGCTTGCAGGATTACTTGCCCCTTTGGGACCGTCTTGACCGTTTGATGGTGCTGAACTTGGCGGATTATCAACTCAGCAAGCAGTGGCGAAAAGAAGCAGAACATAAAGCGATCGCAACGGGTAACGCTGGTATGAGTGATGGGGAAATCGATGAATTTGTGGATTACTTCTGGAAGGCGCTGCATCCCGAGCTATTTGTAAAACCCTTGACCACCCAGGAGAACGGGGCCGATCTGGTGATTACCGTGAATGCCGATCACACCTTCGGTGAGATTTATCAACCGGCTTGCAGGTCTGAGATGGTCTAGCGTCATTGCCGTCAGCAAATCAAGCTAATATCAATCCAGACTGAACAGAAGCATCAATTGTGACTAAGAACGGCAAGTCTGGGTTGCGATCGCTGGTACCGGGTTGGTGGCAGCTGACCCATTATCGATGGCAGTGGTTTCGACAAGATAGTATCGCGGGGATAACGGTCGCGGCTTATTTGATTCCTCAATGTATGGCCTATGGGGAGTTAGCGGGGGTGGAGCCTGTGGCTGGCTTGTGGGCTATTTTGCCAGCCATGATTATTTACGCGCTGTTCGGATCTTCGTTGCAACTCTCCTTAGGGCCTGAATCGACAACTGCTGTGATGACAGCGGTTGCCATTGGGCCTTTAGTGGCCGATGGAGCCTATGAGGCGGCGAGTTGGGCTGCAGTCTTAGCCTTATGTGTCGGACTGGTTTATTTGATTGCTTATATCGCTCGACTGGGCTTTCTGGCTGATTTACTGTCGAAGCCTATTTTGGTGGGATATATGGCAGGGGTCGCCCTGATTATGATCATTGGCCAGCTAGGCAAGGTGAGCGGTATTCCCATTCAAGCTGAGAGTTTGGTGGGAGAAGTGCAAGACTTTGTGACCCAATTCAATCAGCTACATCCACCGACTTTTGTGTTGGCACTTGTCGTCTTATTGTTTCTGTTCGTGATTCAAGCTCGCTTCCCCAAATGGCCAGGGCCGCTGATTGCAGTTTTATTAGCGACGGTAGCGGTCGCCATCTTTCAGCTCGACCAGCATGGGGTAAAGGTGGTGGGCACCATTCCAGCGGGTTTGCCCATGCCGCTCCTGCCCCGTTTTTCACCTGCCAAAATTTCTACTTTGCTAGCGGCAGCAGTGGGCATTGCCGTGGTGGGATATTCGGATAATGTGTTGACGGCCCGCTCCTTTGCCAACCGTAATGGCTACCAAATTGACGGGAATCAAGAACTGTTGGCCTTGGGGATTGCGAATTTGGGCACGGGGCTGCTGCAAGGCTTCCCCATCAGCAGCAGCGGTAGCCGTACCGTGATTGGCGATGCGTTAGGGAGTAAGACCCAAGTCTTTTCCTTGGTCGCCTTTGGGGTAGTGGTTATTGTACTGCTGTTTTTGCGGCCTGTGCTGGCGCTCTTTCCCACAGCAGCCCTGGGGGCGATCGTGATCTTTGCTGCGACCCGACTGATTGAATGGGCAGAATTTAAGCGACTCTGGCGGTTCCGAAAAACGGAGTGGGGGTTAGCCATTATCACTACCTTAGGTGTGCTGGGAACGGATATTTTATTGGGGGTGGCGGTGGCCGTAGGCTTGTCGGTAATTGATTTGTTTACTCGGATTGCCCGACCCCATGATGCTGTGTTGGGGAAAGTCCCAGGCATGGCTGGCCTCCATGATATTGCCGATTGGCAGGGGACGGCGACCTGGCCAGGCTTAGTGATTTATCGCTATGATGCGCCCCTTTGTTTTGCCAATGCCGAGAACTTTAAGCAGCGAGTCTTGGCTGCGATCGCAAAGGAAACCACCCCTGTCCATTGGTTCGTCCTCAACACCGAGGCCATCATTAATATTGATATTACAGCGGTCGATATGCTGGAAGAACTGCGCCAAGAACTTGCCAAGCAAGACATTCAGTTTGGCATTGCGCGGATGAAACAGGATCTTTATGGTCAGTTACAGCCCACCACTTTCCTCAACAATATTCCGCCAGAATACATTTTTGCCACGTTACCGACGGCAGTAGCAGCCTATACCGATCAATATTCAGAGTCGGCTAATCCACTGGGTGAACCATCTATATGAATTGGCTTGCCCATCTTTACCTAGCTCAACCGACCGTAGAACATCGGTTAGGAAACTTGTTGGCCGATTTCATCAAAGGTTCAGTCCGCCAGCAGTTCTCGTTAGAGATGCAGGCAGGAATGAAACACCATCAGCAAATTGATAGTTTTACCGATCAACATCCAGTGTGTCGCCATAGCAAAACCTTTATCAGTCCTACCCATCGCCGCATGGCCGGAATTTTGGTGGATATTTTTTACGATCATCATCTGGCCCGACAGTGGTCAGAGTACAGTGATGTGCCTTTGGCCGTCTTCACCCACGATATCTACTGCTCTTTTCAAAGCTATTCCGGCTGGCTGCCTGCTGATATTCACGTTCTTTTAGATCGACTCGCCACAGAAGATTGGCTGACCCAATACCAAACGATTGAGGGCATTGAAGAAACCTTGTCTCGCTTATCTCGAAGAATTAGCCAACGGTGGCAACGCCCAGTGAATCTCTGTCCTGCGGTCGAAGATTGGGTAACCCACTATCCACTGTTTGCCCAAGACTTTGCGCAATTTTTCCCAGACCTGATTCAACATTGCCACACCCTAGATCAGGTCGGCAGTAAAGATCGCTGACATTGGGGGCAGATTGCATGAATTGAAAGCTGGCAGTCCAATAGATGGAATCCTGATTTTTTGGCCGTTTTGGCTCCGATTTTTAAAACGGAATCACTTTTAAACTCAATGGTTTTATTACACTTCACACAAATCAAATGATGGTGATGGTAGGGATAGGGCTGGTTTAATTCATAGTGTTTATGCCCTTCAGCAAATTCTAATTCTCGCAAAATTCCCATGCGAGCCATTAATTTCACGGTGCGATAAATCGTCGATAAACTGATGGGCTCTCCCTGATCCTTCAGGAGATTATATAAATCTTCAGCGCTCAGATGTTTCCCTTTTTGCAGATCTTGAAACACATTGAGGATGGTTTCCCGCTGAGGGGTAAGACGCCAACCTCGATCGTTCAGTTCTGCTTTGAGCGAGTTAGAGGTGTACATAGCTTTTTCTCAAGAATGCAAGCTTATTGAAAGTCTAGCCAATCTTGAGCCCTTTTGCAACAAGAAGTTTTTATTGAGAAAAGTAAAGTGGATCCCGACCCTTTAAAAATCGATCTTCACGCCACTTTAGATGCATTTGTCAACATCATCGAAAACTGAAATGAGAAAAGGGGATCAATGCATGATCCCCCCAGTTAGATGTTGGCAATTCTGAATAAGGTATCTGTTACGCAAAGGCCTCTAAAAAGTCACGAATGCGATTGCGACGCTTTGGCTGTCGCAGTTTTTGCAAGGCCTTCGATTCAATTTGGCGTACCCGTTCTCTCGATAAATCCAGCGACTTGCCGATTTGAGCTAAGGAATGGGTCTTACCATCATTCAATCCAAAGCGCAGAGTAATCACATCCCGCTCCCGATCGGTTAAATCGGCCAGCAACTGCTTCAGTTCGTGCTGTAACGACTCACGCATGATCAACTCTTCCGGCGAAATATCGTCCGTTTCGAGTAACTCACCCAACTCAGTATCTTTATCCTTACCCACTTTGATCTCTAAGGAGACAGAGCGGGGGACGCGGACAAGCAGTTCCCGAATTTGCTCCGGGGTCATATCCATTTCCTGAGCAATATCTTCGATGCTGGCGGTTCGCCCTTTGCTTTGGGACAGCTTGCGTTGCGCCTTCTTGATCTTGTTGAGTTTCTCAGTGATATGAACGGGCAGACGGATGGTACGACTTTGGGTTGCGATCGCTCGCGTGATACCCTGCCGAATCCACCAATAGGCATAGGTGCTAAATCGGTATCCCTTGGTGGGGTCAAACTTCTCCACCGCTCGTTCTAGACCGAGTGTCCCTTCTTGAATTAAATCCAGAAGCTCTAACCCTCGGTTTTGATATTTCTTAGCCACAGAGACCACCAGGCGCAAGTTGGCCTGAATCATGTGCTCTTTGGCCTTTATCCCCTGCTTAATAATTTGATCAAGCTCGGCATTGGATAATTCCGCTTTGTCTGCCCATACGGCTTTCCCTTCTGCCAAGCGAGGTTTCAGCTCAGCCATCGGAATATCGGCTTCCTTGGCCCATCGGCTAAAAGAGGGGCGGTGTCCCAGCATCGCTGTAAGACGGTCGCGAATATTCGTTAAGCGCACGTATTCAGCCAAGGCGGGATGGCTATCGACAATTTCTTCCCGTGTTTCCAGGAGGTGCATATATCGCTGAACCTTCTGGGCCTCAGAGACCTCTTCATCTCGACCTAAGAGATGAACACGACCAATCTCCTGGAGATACAGACGGACCAAATCCGTTGTTCCTCGGCGATTCGCACTGGAAACGGGCGTCATCTTGAGTGAGGCAAGATCTTCATTAACGTCGTCTAAATCAGCCGATGGATCGAAATCCATCTCTTCTGATTCATTGGAGTTAGGGTCAAGGGGACGACTCTGTCCTTGACCGTCATAAACGGCATGAATAATTTCTGCTTTTTGCGGAATTGCCGACATCTAAGATCACCTCTAACAGGTTAAAGCGAAAAAAGCTCCCTTCCTCTATAGTTCCCAAAAAACAAGACTTTCAAGCATGTGAAGAGTTCCAGTTTTGGCTGTAGACTAAACAAAAGGAACAGGCCCCGACGTTTTCTTGTTGTCAACGAATAAATTCCTCTGATGTGTTGACAGAGGAATTTGCAACAATTTCGCACTGGGCGTGTCCAATACTCTATGTTTTTTCTAGAGTGCTGGCAGTGACGCCGGTCAACTTGATCAATCTGCCTATATTCAGACGTTATTCACTTGGCCTAAGTTCTTTATGATGCGTTCCTTCGTTTTGCCCTCAACGTTTCTGCTCACCCTCTTATTGATGGTGGGGTTATTCTTTTTTATTCGGGCCTCTGTGAAGGATCGAACCGAGGAACTGCAATGGCTCTCCACCCAACCCGAAGAAGCGGTGCTTAAGCAAGTGGAAGCCTACTTGACCCACCGTTCTTATCGACTCACCGCCTTGGACAAAGATCTAGAACAAGTGACTTTTGAAGGAACCGTTCGGCCCAGTGTTGTCTTGGCCTGCTTCCTAACGGCGCTGATGTTAACGGCAACGCTCTGCTTAAGTTTGGTGTTGAGTATTCTCTTCCCGACCATTGGTCTAGGATTTTCTATCCTAACCGCCATTTCACCCGTGGCAGGCTGGTTCTACTGGCAAAGAGCCCAACGGCCTGAGCAAGTCAGGTTGAAGGTCGAATCGATTGCATCTTCACCGACTGGCACAGATACCCAAACCCTACTCACAGTGATCGCCCATCGGGATGAGATCACAGCTATGCGCCCAACGCTAAAGACCTTCGGCGTTATTGCACCCTAGTTTTTTTCGCTCAATGTTTAAGACGTTGTCTTCAAGTCAATCCAGTATCGAGACTTGGGTTGCACTGTCTGTAATGAGTGACTCTGGCTAGCGAGGACACCCCCATTTTTTTGAATGACACGAGCAGAAGCTTGATTGTCAGTGTTGCATGTTACCAAAACACGCTGTAACCCTATCTGTTGGGCTTTCATTAAAGTGAGGGCCAATAGCTTTGTGCCATTTCCTTTCCCACGCTCTGTTGGTCGGACCATATATCCAATATGCCCGCCCCAGTCTTCAAGGGATGGGGTTAAGCGATGGCGCAAGCGACTCTCACCCAAAACTCTGTCACACTCATTGATTAACCAAAACGTTGTCGCTGGGACAAAACCCGGTCTCAGTCCTCTCCCTTGAGAATTGTCCTCTAATTGGCAGAGATAGGTGTGAAAGGAGTCTTGAATAAAGGAGATGTCTTGATCATGAATGTCAGTTTCTCCAGCATCCTGAAATTCGGTCACCATGCAGAGAAATTCTGACTGCAATGCTGCAGTGGGTTGAATAAGCTGAATTCTTGCTGGTTCAATCAATGCTGGATGAAAATGTGATCGCTATTCGTCTTCCCAGGTTTCGACCTCTAGGAAGGTGGCAATGGGATCTTGCATCGAGAATTCAAAGTCAATTAACTCATCTTTGAGATAAGACCACTTATCGGGAAACAATAATCCAACCTTCCATAAACTATCGGTTGGCTTGAGTTTTCGAGAATTGACTAATGACTGAACTTGGCGTTGTAACTTACCCATTGGGTGTAGAACCGCCGGAGTTAAGGTGGTTTTTGTCATATATAAATTGTAGAAAAACTAAAAGAGCTGCTAACCGTGCAAACACAATGGAGAGCTGTTTGACACTTGCTAAGAGGTGTTGCGCAATCAGCTGATTTAACTCGCCCATAATCCTAGCACACGCTTTTGATTTCCTTAGAGATCAGATTATTGATTTTTCCTTAATAATCATGCTATTCATAAGGTCCTCAAGGCAGAAAACACAATGCGAGTTGGCATTATTGGCTGCGGTGTCGTGGGGGCAGCAATTGCCTTTGAACTGAGCCAAACATATCAGGTCACCGTTTGGGATGCACGAACGGAACATCAATGGCAGGCCACAGGCGCTGCTCTGGGAGTGCTGATGGCCGCTATTACGCCTAAGCTGAAGGGCAAACATCTCCAGTGGCGTTTAGATAGTCTCAAGCGCTACGAAACCCTGATACCCCAACTGGAAGCCCTGACTCAACTGTCTTTGCCCTATAACCGCCAAGGCATTTTACGGTTGTGTTTTGAGAGCGATGAACTTAATCGTTGGTATAAAACTCAGCACGTTCGGGCTCAACAAGGATTTCACTTAGAGATTTGGGATCGGGAGCAACTATTTCGTTGCTATTCCCATTTGCGCACAGCCCATCTGCTGGCCTCTCAAGCCTCAGTGGTGGGTGCGATTTACTCTCCTCAAGATCGCCAAATTGATCCTGTTGCGTTATCCACAGCGTTAATTACGGCCGCTCAGAGAAATGGAGCCGAGTTTTATTTCGAGACGCCTATCTCTAGCTTTCAATCGCGACCCGATAGTGATCCCCCATCGCTGACTCATATCTGCACGGCCACTGACAACCATCCCGTGGATTGGGTGATTGTGTCGGCAGGATTGGGATCAATGCCCCTTACGGCCAGTCTCAAACAGGCTGTACCTATTTATCCGGTTTTAGGACAGGCCCTTCATCTGCGGCGTCAAACACCCCTGTCCGACGCTTTACCTGTGGTCAATGGTGATCAGGTGCATATTGTGCCCCTTAATGCATCAGAGGTGTGGGTGGGGGCTACGGTCGAATTCCCGGCTGAAGTGGGAGGCTCTATTGAAGCCGATCCAGTGCAATTAAAAGAGCTGCATCAGCGTGCGATCGCATTAGATGCCTCTCTCGCCAATGCCAGTATTCTCAGAACCTGGTCTGGATTACGCCCTCGGCCCCATGAGCGGCCTGCCCCCATCATTGAAAGGCTCCCAGGCTATGACAATGTGGTGGTGGCCAGTGGGCATTATCGCAATGGTGTTCTTTTAGCCCCCATTACGGCCCAAAAAGTGCGACAGTTGATATCGAACTAAAGTGAGTTCTTGCATATGCCCTTTCCCCGAGCTAGTGGCCTTCTCCTGCATCCGACGTCTTTCCCCGGTCAGTTTGGAGTCGGTGACCTAGGACCAGAAGCCTATCGATTCGTTGATTTTATGGTCCAAAGTGGTCAGCAGCTTTGGCAGGTGCTGCCCTTAGGACCCACGGGGTTTGGTAACTCCCCCTATATGTGTTATTCAGCGATGGCGGGCAATCCACTCTTGATTAGCCTGGAACAACTGCAAGAGCAGGAACTATTGCAAGCGGAAGATCTGGAATTAGGCGTTGGCTTTCGGTCGGAGACCATTGCCTACGAGCAAGTTATCCCTATGAAGCAGGGACTGCTACGGTTGGCCTACGACAATTTCAAAGCCGGAGTCTTCCCAGAACTCACCCTCGCATTTCAGAAGTTTTGCCAAACGAGAGTCTGGCTCGAAGATTTTGCCTTATTTATGGCGCTTAAAGATGCCCATTGGGGAGCAGCTTGGAATACCTGGCCGCAAGAGATTGCCCACCGACAGCCCATTGCCATGGTCCACTGGCGGCAAAAGCTACAGTCCGATGTGGAAATGCACAAATTTTGGCAATTTCAATTTTTTCAGCAATGGTCCAATCTGAAAAAATATGCCAACGATAATGGCATTCAAATCATCGGTGATATTCCTATTTATGTCGCCCATAACAGTGCGGATGTCTGGTCAAATCCCGATCAGTTTTTTCTAGATCTAGAAACGGGTGAACCAGCACTAATGGCTGGGGTACCCCCAGATTACTTTAGTGAGACCGGGCAGCTTTGGGGCAACCCCATTTATCAGTGGGAGCGGATGGAAAAGCAAGGTTTCAAATGGTGGATTCAGCGCTTTCGCACCATGCTGGATTACGTAGACCTGATTCGAGTGGATCACTTCCGGGGATTCCGAGCCTTTTGGCAAGTCAAGCAAGGGGAAACCACGGCCATGAATGGGGAATGGATTAAAGCCCCTGGCGATGAGCTGTTCGAAGCCCTTCGGGATGAGCTGGGCAAACTCCCTATTTTGGCTGAGGACTTAGGCATCATTACCCCTGATGTGGAAGCACTCCGGGATAAATTTGAATTTCCGGGCATGAAGATTCTCCATTTTGCCTTTGGCTCTGGCTCTGGCAACCCTTACCTGCCCTACAACCATATTCAGAATTGCTTGGTCTATACGGGTACCCACGATAACAATACGACGGTGGGTTGGTTTCACGATATGCCTGAGCATGAGCGGATTTTTGTGGAAGGCTATATGGGCGGCCTGTCCGAGGAAGGGATTCACTGGGATTTAATCCGACTGGCCCTCAGTTCGGTCGCCAATCAGGTGATTATTCCCGTGCAAGATCTGTTGGGGCTGGGCACTGAGGCCCGCATGAACTTACCCAGTACATCGGGAGGCAACTGGGCCTGGCGGTATCGTTCGGGGGGCCTGACGGATGCGATCGCAGAACGGTTATTGCAACTCACCGACACCTATGGTCGTGCCCCAGTCAAAACGGATGACTCCTGGGATTAATGGCGCGTTAGGACTGCAAAGTTTTGAGATTTTGAATTCTTACGACCTGAGTTCGACCAAAAAACGCCTAAGTTAAGAAGGGCTGAGATCTAAGCTCAAAGTATTGAATTCAAGCAATCTCAGCCATGGGCATCAGTTTACAGCGCACTGAACAGAAACATGCCAGGGCCCAGCAAGAAAAGCAGCGGGCCGAACAAAAACATGCAAGAGCAGAGCGGTTGGCAGCATTTTTGTGATGGTCTCCGACCGGCAAGGATTTGACCCCAACCAACTTTCTTAGAAGACAGTCCTATTTATTGGCAGTTGAAGCTGCTCCCCGCTTTTGCAACCATCCTGCCAATATTGCTAGGCAAAAAGCTCCCAGAATAGCCAGTCCAGCAAACAGATAGCCATTCCCCTTTTTAAACACATTTGCACCAATTGCCACCATCGGTGTGTCAGAGATGAGCGCAGCCAGAACTAAGGCTGGCACAAACATTTTCCACTTTGTTGTTGTTAAACCAGCACTATAACTAACAAAATCGAATGCTCCTGTCATTAATGCCCCAGATAGGAGAAAAAAGTTGTTTTCTAAGTGCTTTTGGCTGATTTCATCTACTTTTCCCATGAAACGGGCTCCAACCAGTTTTTCCACTAGGCCACGGCCATATTGTTTAGCCAAATAAAATCCCAAACTACAGGAAAAGATATCTGCGATCACTACGGTCGCGACGGCCACTGGAAACGGAAGGAAGGACCCTGCAAAAAACGCCCAGATCGTACTGGGAATAATGGGAATGACAACGCTAAAGGAACGCAGGGCAAAAATACCGAAGGGTGCCCAGGGTCCCAGCTGTTTAATTTGGGCCTTCACTGGCTCTACATTTAACTGTTGGAGAAGCCAGATAGAAACGGCAATAATACCAACAATGAGTCCAAACTTAATGACTTTGCGTAGTGTTTTATTCATGAAAATGCAACCAGTGGTTTGAGAGCCAGCCTCAAGTAGGACATTTAAGCTTTGCTTAATAAGTGTATCGTGCCAACTTCATTCCAATCATCAGCCTTTCAACCTATTCCATTGAGTCTCCTGAAAGGGGATGGAGCAAACCCCAATTCTGGGAGAAATAGCTGAACTGAAAAAGGCCCTGGTCAACCAGGGCCTTTCCATTAATCAACTTTATCGTCTGAAGTCAGTGTCTACAGAGCGTTACCGCGAGGTAGAACTTCTTCAGGGAAGATGAAGTTTTCATGGATTTGGTCTTGGGGTGCCATCCAAGCACGCAGACCTTCATTCAACAAGATGTTCTTGGTGTAGAACGTCTCGAACTCAGGGTCTTCAGCAGCCCGGATTTCCTGGCTAACGAAGTCATAAGCACGCATGTTGAGAGCGATACCGACTAGGCCAATGGCAGAAGCCCATAGACCGGTCACAGGCACGAACAACATGAAAAAGTGCAACCAACGCTTGTTGGAAAAGGCAATCCCGAAAATCTGAGACCAGAATCGGTTAGCAGTGACCATGGAGTAGGTCTCTTCTGCTTGGGTCGGAGTAAACGCTGCAAATGTATTGGCGTCCTGACCGTCTTCAAACAAGGTGTTCTCAACAGTGGCTCCGTGAATGGCGCATAACAACGCACCACCCAAAATACCTGCAACACCCATCATGTGGAAGGGGTTGAGGGTTAGGTTATGGAATCCTTGAGCAAACAACAAGAATCGGAAGATGCTTGTCACACCCCAGCTAGGTGCAAAGAACCAGCTGGATTGGCCCAGAGGATACATTAAAAAGACGGATACGTACACGGCGATAGGACCGCTGAAGGCAACTGCGTTGTAAGGACGCACGCCCACCAAGCGAGCAATCTCGAATTGACGAAGCATAAAGCCGATCAAACCGAAGATGCCGTGTAATGTGGTGAAGTTCCACAGTCCACCCAGCTGACACCAGCGGGTGAAGTCGCCTTGAGCTTCAGGTCCCCAGAGTAGAAGTAGGGAGTGGCCGAGGCTGTCGGCAGGTGTTGATACTGCAACGGTCAAAAAGTTAGCACCTTCTAGGTAGGAGCTGGCAAGACCGTGGGTGTACCAGGAGGTAACAAAAGTTGTGCCAGTAAACCATCCCCCGATGGATAAGAATGCACAGGGGAATAATAGAATACCTGACCAACCAATAAAGACGAACCGATCACGCTTAAGCCAGTCGTCGAGGACGTCAAACCATCCTCGCTCCTGGGCGCGTCCGACTGCTATGGTC
>NZ_JANQOY010000094.1 GCF_028285565.1 Acaryochloris sp. IP29b_bin.148 | reverse complement strand
TGAGCTTTTGGGCTGTTTCGTAATTCATTGAATATGGGACTGAATAAGAAGAACATCAGGGTCAATACCATATCGCAAAATTAATTATGCAAGAGGTCTATTCTAATAGCATCAAAAAAACTAGCAAGTCTACTAAAAGTTATTTTTCAGTTCAGCATCAAGGCCAAATCTTAGGGTCTATCTATCTAAAAAATTCTGTAAAACAAACTTTCTGAAGAGTGATAGGCCTAACTTATAAACATGACCCTAATATTAGTCACGTTTACTACAAATCATAAATATTTTATCTTTAAATCGGCAAGTTCCTCCACAACCAATCCCTAAGCAAAAGTGCTAAATTGAGAGCAGCTCTGCTTTGAGAGAAAGAAAGGCTGTTTATTTTATACAAAAAATTATTTCCGAGTCAATAAGTAGGACCCTCTTCAAATAATGCTTAAAGTAATAGAGCAAACTAAAAGCCGCATGGTTGTCACTGAGCGACCTATCCTGCCGATTGTTTTTCTGTTATTCTTTTTAGCCTTAACATTTTTTGCATTTATAACAGGCAATTCCGAAGATATCATTACTGCGTTTATTGTTTTATTTCACATACTTATTTTTGGGTTAATTTTCATACGAGGCAAAACAACAACCTTTGATAAAGTTGAACAATCTGTTCAAGTAAAAGGGTGGGCTTTGATTAGACCAGCACCCGTTATTGCCCTACCTTTAAAGTCAGTAAAATCCATTAAAATTACTAGGGCTAAAGGCACATCAGCACAAGGGCCTACGCTACCAAGGGTAGTACTCAAGTGTGAAAACCAAAATGTAGCGATTACTTCTCTTGGAAGTACACAATTTCACTCATCTAAAGCACGCTCAGTGATTCAATCTATTCAAGCCTTCATTTTTGATACTGTCATTTAGCTCATGCCAAAGGCGATACTCCATTTCCTTGTCTAAAGAAGAATATTTTAGAGATAATGCCACATTTAACCTGAAATTATCCCGTTCAATATCTATTGGTACAGCTACTATCCACTCTGACCTTTCCCAAAACAGGCTTCATGACTAACTTTTTAATGCGGATCTTCTATTTTTTAAATATATGATGTTTTGCATCGCAATATTCAAAGTACTCTTAATAAAGAGTGAGCGTCTGCCACTAACGTTGAATTTCAGACTAGAGGTTGTCACTCACACCTAAACTATTCAAGATCCGCAGTGAGATAAATGTGATGGGCAAAAAAGTCTTTAGTCAAGGTGAAATTGTCAAAGAGAGTGGCCTTTATCCGGTCGTCGGCCCCAGAGGCGGAGATAAAGGATACGAAATCACAGCCGTAAAAGGAGAGCCCTTTCCATCGCTCCCCGAGAAGGGGTGGGGATTTGACGAACTCCGTGCCACCCCAACCAGTGAAAGCAACGCTAGCGAAGCGATTGTGGCGTACGTACCACCCGAACTGCCGAATCATCGTCCGATTGTTGAAGGAAATCTGGCACTCGTCCCCTCTGAAACATTGCCTGGTAGCCGCCCTGTACTGTTAGGCACACGACAAGTGATCAGTAACGATCATTTACCTCACCATCGTCCCGTCTTCCAAAGTGATTTAAATATCGTTGCCATGTATGGCAATCGTCCTGTTATTAGCTTAGACTCGTCCCTCACTCCCTCCGCCTCTTTACCCGGCAATCGTCCGATTGCCGAAAATAGCACCTCTACAAGTGGGAATTTGATGGGCTATTTAGATTGATGGTGTAGCACAATTTTGAGAATCTTATTCCATGATGCTAGTCGTCAAATTGAATAATCTGGACGAGATTGCCACACGTGTCATTAAAAACAGCCGAGACTAAGTTTCCGATATTAGTGGGTGGTTGCGTGAACTCAACTCCCTGGCTTTGTAACCGCCCGAATTCGTGATGAACATCAGCAACTCGCAGCGAAATTGCGGGAATCCCATCCGCAACAAGAGCAGCTTTATACGGTGGAACGGCAGGATGTGAACTCGGCTCGAGGAGGAGTTCAACTCCGTTAGGATTTTCACTTTCAATGAGCGTTAACCACCTGTGTTCGCCCATCGGGATATCATGCTTGGTTTCAAAGCCGAGCGCCTTAGTGTAGAAGTCGTGAGCGAGTTCCTGATTATCAACAAACACGCTGGTGATGTAGATTTTCATTTGAGATCCTCAATCTAGAATTTGTGAAGCCAAACCTCGCCAGCCGATATCCAGCAATCAGCCAGTGCAATGTGTTGGCTAGCACCTGAGATGGCAGTCCAAATGATGACCACCCTAAACGCTCATTTTTAATCCCCACTTTTGCTCAAAAGTGTGATTTAGATCCTATAGAAATATGGGGCGCTGCCACTATGTTGATGCAAGAACCCTAAAACTTCCAACTTGCTTTGAGTGATGTTGTGCTTCCCAGCCACGTAAAGCCTGCATTGACCTCCCTAGAGCACTGCGTTAGCGCTTAACCTGCTCTTCGGTGGTCCAAAAGTTCAGGCATCTATTTGAGTACTTAGAATCCGAACTACCCACAAAAGGGGGAAACAAGATGCCATTTCAGAACAACTACGTCAATTTAGTAGCCGAGCAACCCCAAGCCCATACCCGCTTAATTCGAGACTATGATGGCCCCAATAAAGACTTTGACTTTATTGTGATTGGGTCTGGCATGGGTGGCGGCATCCTCGCCGATGACCTCGCCGATCGATTGGGTCAGAGTCACCGAATTCTAGTGGTGGATGCGGGATCATTTATTTATCCCACCCATGTCTACAACATCAGTCGAATTCCCAACTCTGCCGTAGCCAACCATTTTGGTGTTGATAACTTTCAACAAGCAGAGTCCGACCGTCATTTTATTGGCGGCAAGCCCCAACTTGCCTTTGGGGGGCGATCCATCTTTTGGTCTGGCTTGATCCCAGAAGCCCAGGACTGGGAACTGGAATTCTTCCCCGACAATGTACGCCAGGCCTTGACCTCAGAGTTCTTAGACTTAGCTGCGGATCGGATGCATGAGTCGATCTCCCTAGGAGAGAAGGCAAAGAGAATCGTGGAGCATTTTCGCAGTAGCCCTCTCAACGCAGATTTTGAGATCAAGGAGACCCCTCGGGCACTCCATCAACCGTATCTTGAGGATAATGGCACCCCGAGCGATCAGTTCTTTGTGGAACCAACGGGGGTCTTTAACACGGCTGAACTGCTGATCAATCAGGTGGGCTTAACGCCCGGTGCCGACCAAAATGGCAATGGGCTTTTTCTCAAGCTGACTAGCTTTGTAGAAGGTATCTACAACCTGCCCTTTGACTGGTATGAGGTCAAAACCACTAACACCATCACCGGAGAACAAGTGAGCTTTTATGCCCCGAAGGTGGTGATTGCAGCGGGGTCTACGGAAAGTCCAAAGCTGATCAATCGGTCAACGGTCTACCAGAGCCTCCCTGATTCCGTGAAGCAACGAGTCGGCTTTGGGTTAACGGATCACCCGGTGTCGGGCGAATCTCAGGCCTATGTAGCTTCTCTAGGCAATATTCCCCTCAGTCGTCGAGATCACGCCAAAATCATCTTTTACTCCCGCGGGAATCGGGATGCCAATGGCCATCTGATCTATCCCTTTAATATCGAGATGAATATCAATCACGAATATTGGCACCTGCGCGACAATGACCCCTCCGCTGCCCCTGAGGTGGACGATACCAGTAAGACGCGCATTGATATCAAGTACAGTTTTGCCAATTGCCTAGATGATGAAAACGGGATTTTCTCCCATGCGGCGGATGGTTACACCCCGGATATTCGCTTTAAGCGCTTTTCGGAGCTGGATGATCTCTTACAGTCTCGCTTTCCGGCACTGGCGGGCTGGCAACGAGACCCTCAGGCATTTTTCAACCTGCTGAATCAAACACGCGATCGCGTCTTTGCTGAATTCAATCAAGTAGACGTGATTACAGGAGAGTATGGCGGTGGCAATGGCCAGCAATGGCCCTTTGGCTGGGGCACCGTTCATCATGCCTGCGGGACCTTGCGAATGCCCTGGAAAGCCAATCGCGATGCCAGCTTTAACCAAGAGTCGGTGGTGGATGAAGACCTGAAGGTTCGAGGGACTGCTGGCCTATATGTGTGCGATATGTCGGTGATGCCCATCAGTACGGCAGCCAATCCGGTGCGTACCCTGGCGGGACTCGCTCTACGACTGTCCCAGCATTTGGGCTAAAACTCGGGGTCGGCTAGCACTACTCCAGCAGGGTGCTAGCCGACCCCGAGTTTTAGGGGTTTAGCTTATCTCGAACTGGGGTTATGGTAGAGCTATGAAACAGTTCTACCCGATTATCAAAGTTCTTTCTCCCCTCTTAATTTGTGGTGCATTGGGGGTGGAAATATGGACTCTTTATGCCCTGCAGACGGGTAGCCCATCTCCTCCACTCCCCACTGGATTGTTTTGGTTTGAACGATTTGCCCTGACGGCCCATGCGGTGGAAGGGGTAGTGGCGAGTCTGTTTGCTAAATCTCGGGAGCAATCGCCCATTCCCTACGGGCTATATACCTTTTTTGTGGGGACGGTGGGTTTACTTGAGCTGTTGGAGCAGCCAGCTTCTCTGTAGCCCCACCAGATACGATGAATCATGGCCACACATGACCTAGGTAGTATCAAAGTTATCTCTTTTGATGGCGATATGACGTTGTGGGATTTTGAGAAAGTCATGCGCCATTCTCTATCTCTCACGCTCCAGGAACTGAGACGTCATGTTCCTGATCAGGCTGCAGCCCAATTGAACATAGACAAAATGATTGATGTTCGCAATACAGTTGCGGCTGAGTTAAGAGGAACAGCTAACCTTGAACAAATCAGACTAATAGCGTTCCAGCGAACATTGGAGTTGATTCATTGGCATGATCCAGTCTTGGCCGCCGACTTAAACCAACTCTATCTAAAACATCGATTTGAGGATATTGAACTCTATCCCGATGTCATTCCTGGCTTAGATGTTCTAAAGGATTTCTTTTCCATTGGCCTGCTCTCTAATGGAAATGGATATCCAGAAAAGTGTGGTCTGTCAGGTTATTTTGATTTCGTAATTTTTTCCCAGGATATTGGCGTCGAAAAGCCCCATGCTGAAATATTTTTGTCAACTTGTAGACAAGCAGGTTGTCAACCTTGGCAATTGATACACATTGGTGACTCTTTAGAGTCAGATGTTGCAGGAGCTAATGGAGTCGGAGCCATCTCAGTCTGGCTTAATCGCAAGGGAGAGCAAAATAGATCAGAGATTGTCCCCACCTTTGAGATCCATTCTCTCCTTGAAGTGACCAAGATCGTTGGAAGGTAGCGATCAGACAAAAAGGCAACGCTGGGCTTTAAAGTAAATTGAGAAGAATGGATAACTGACTCTCTTACGGTTCCATGACGTCCATGATGATTCACTCAACCAAACTAGCTAGAAGTTGAGATTGCCAGAGATTATGGGTAGTTCAGACACAAGAAATGAGTCTTGAAGTCAGGCCATAATAGAGATAAACCACGCAAAAGAGATCGAGGTTTATCTATAGCAGTTGAGGAAGAGAGCCGTTGGCTAGGGATCGTTTTCATCAAATTGTCAAAACTGCCTTAATCAAGGATGGATGGGATGTAACGCACGATCCACTACAGATTAAGGTTGGAGGTGTAGACATGGAAGTCGATCTGGGGGCAGAACGGCTACTCGCAGCAGAACGGGGAGAAGAAAAAATTGCGGTTGAAATCAAAAGCTTTTTAGCCACTGCATCCACAATCTCAGAATTTCATACGGCACTGGGGCAGTTCATTAACTATAGGGCAGCGCTACAACGTGAAGAGCCAGATCGAATTCTATTTTTGGCTGTTCCAGACTTGACATACAATAGCTTTTTTCAGCTTGACTTTCCAGCATCAATTATTAAAGAGAATGCGATAAAACTAATTGTTTACGATATTCAGATAGAGAAGATTTCACGATGGATAGCTTGATCGACAAAGTGACTCAATATCGACAGATAGTAGAGCAATTATTGCTGAGTTATGCCAGCAGCAAGCCTGCTTATGGAGATATTGAAGTTGAGACTATTTTTGATATACAGCAATGTCGCTACCAAATTGTGCATCTAGGTTGGCAACATAAGCGGTGGGTCCATCATTGTGTTGTGCATTTAGATATTCGGAAAAATAAGATTTGGATTCTAAATAATTCGACGGAACATGATGTGGCAGCAGATTTAGTGGATTTGGGCGTGCCGAAAGGAGATATTGTATTGGGCTTTCATCCGCCTTTTATGCGTGAAATGAGTGATTATGCTGTGGGTTGAAATAACTACTGCATCGAGAGTGTACCGTCCATTGCCATCAATTGATTGACGGCAGTCAAGGCAGAATAGCTCACTCCTGCTGTACCTTCGCCGGGATGAGTTGAATCTCCTACCAGCCATAGCCGCTTAATCGGCGTGCGCGTTGCAAATCCAAAAGGACCAAAGGTGGATAGGCGCTGACCGATACCACCGACAATGCCTTGGCTGCGGCCTGTAAAGTGAGCAAAGGTGCTGGGGGTAGCTGCTTCTTGGTGAATGATGGTGTCTGGGGTGAGGTGGAAGTATTGACTCAGACGTGCGATCGCACCCTCCATATACGCTTGCTTCAGCACCTCATAATCCTCGGCTTCATCCCATAGCTTTGGATCCGTAAAAGAAGACGCAATAATCGTGGCTTTCCCCTCAGGGGCGCGGCCATCCCCTGGTCGGCTCACCGAGACAAACAGGGAGTTATTCTCGCCAATGGGACCGTCATAATCATAGAGGAACTGCAGATGGGGCGGGCAGTTTTCGGGAATGGCAGCCGCGTCTACCCCGAGATAAATCACAAAGGCTCCAGAGGAGGGGGGGAGTTTTTTGACCCGCTGCTGATACTGTCTGGGGGCATCCTCTCCTAATAAACGGACGAGATTTTGCACCGTCACATTGGCCACCACATGATCCGCCGATTCAGTCCAGGTCCTACCTGTTTTTTGCTGACGAATGCTTACACCTAAAAATTCCTGACTTTGCACCTGAATTTGATCAACGCTATGACCCATATGCAGTTCACCCCCATGCTTTTTCAGGGCTTCGACGATGCGATCGCTCAGCACCTGCATACTGCCCTGCAAATGAAACAAACCCTGGGGCGCTTGCGATACTCCGAGCGCCGTTGCCGCATACAGTAAAGCCGTCTGATCGGCATTGACCTGGGAATACAGCTTGAGCTGGAGGTCCAAAAACGTTTTTAAGCGGCGTTGATTTCCGAGACCTGTGAGTCTGAGGAGTTGCCCCACCGTTGTAAATAGATGAGGAACCGTCAGTAAGGTATCAGGACGGACGGCCTGCAAAAGCTGCCAGCCATCCCAGAGATTACGCGGCGGAATCACCGGATCGCGGGATTGAAATCCCCAGTTATAGCGAAACAGGTTTGCTAACAGTTGCCAAAATCCATCGCTACCGGGAAAGTGTTTTTCCCGCTCTGCCCGCCATTGGTCTGGGTCTCGCCAGACGGAAATCGGTTCTGTTTCGCCGGGTAAAAAGACAGCGCAAGCCGGATCACAATGGCTTGCAGTAGGAATCTCAACGCCTAATTCTTGAAAAATTCGATGATGGATACCGCCGGGTTCAAGCCCTGCCACTTGGGTTGCACCTACATCAAAGGTGAACCCTCGCCGCTTAAAAGTAGATGCACAGCCTCCTGGCACCCAGGCTTGATCAAAAACTTTGACGCGATAGCCTCGCTTTGCCAATAATGCTCCTGCGGTTAATCCACCAATGCCTGCACCAATGACAATGACATTAGCGTTGTGGCGGATAGATGAAGACATGGGAGACGAGAGTTACATTTCTTAATGAAATTATAACGTTAACCCGTGCGAGCCAGGAGGCTAGTGCTCTATGGGCATTGTCACTCCCAGTACCATCCTCCTCGCCATTTCAGTAATTGTTGATGACACGTTCAAGACGTGGTTAAGGCATCATCTCACCCTTTCCTCCCGCAGTCACTGGCTCGAACTCAGGGTGGGAAAGAGTGAATACATATACACGGTTCGCTTGGCGATCAACCTGTGGGGACTTCCTTAGATGTTGATTAAGTTCCCTCGTATTAGGCAGGCCACCTTCTACGCTATGGATATGGATCAGCCTGTTTAGACAAAAAGCTTGATCAACAGTTCAGGCTAGTTTTGTCCACCCCCAGACCCTAGCTAACGTTCTCTGCAACTGCGGAAGGAGTACATGATGTCAGACTTTCAAGATTGTTTGAAGCGACGGTTTGCGTCAGTCGCGATTGGTGAATTCAAACCGGGGAAATTTTCTGAAGTTCAGCATTTGTATGAACAAGCGATCGCAACCTATTCTGATGGCTTTGAAGGGGCTTATCTATTTCAAGAACCCGGTACTGACAAAGGTGTATCAGTGATCCTATGGGATAACTTAGAAGATATGGAAGCCCATGAAGGAGAGGAACAAAAAGCCATTCTCAGTCAGATGGCTCCCTATTTTTCGGATCCGCCCACAGTTTCGGTCTATGAACTGGTTTGCAAGATTGATCCCAGCGAAACCTAGAAAACCGATACATAGAAGCAGTAGTTTGAGATCACTACCACGACACAGCCCACACCCAATGCCAGATCTCAATCCAGGCCACACAGCACCAAAATCCCCCCAATCTCTCTGAAATTGGGGGGATTGTAGCAATCGTGGGTCTAGTCTGTAGAACTAGTCAACCGCACCAAACTGAATACTCTTGGCATCGGTATACACTTCTTGATTGGCGGCATTAATCGCACCATAGGAGGCTGAACCACCAGGGCCTGAAGCGGCACCACCGACAGAACTCAGCAGTTCAGTATTGGAATAGAAGGAAGTCGCGTTGATATTAAGCGTCGTAACAGCACCACCGGCAACGAGTTCTTGCTGTTGATCGGATAACTCAGTAAATAATTCAGACATGGTTTTATCCCGCAGTAAGTAGATGTGAACTTAATCTGGGAGCGACTAAACATGCAGACTTGAGTGAGCGTGTGGAATGAGTGACGCATTCAAACTCATTCGACTGTTTAGCCGCTCCGACGTTAATGTTGGTGACTGGACTCAGCGTTGAGATTAGTCAACCGCACCAAACTGAACGCTAAGTGCATCTGTATAAATTTCCTGGTTAGCACCAGCAATGTTACCCGCAGCAGCTGAACCACCCGGAGTGGAAGCCGCTAATCCATTAGAACCCAACAACTCAGTATCAGAGTAGAAGCTTGTGGCATTAATATTGAGAGTAGTAATGGCTCCACCAGCAACGAGTTCTTGCTGTTGATCAGACAATTCAGTAAATAATTCAGACATGGCTTGACCTCAAAGGATAGATGATGAATGGCGCTTAGAGGCGCGTATCAACTTGTTACTGAATGTATTAGACCATCCGGTTTTGAGTCATTCAGTGATGTCTGAGACGTTTCACGGTGATTGAGGACACATCGATCCTGTGCAAAAGATGGTGTGTTCTGTGTATAAACAAGGTATGAAAACACTGCGCCACTTTCTGATCTATACCTGCTTAGTTCTGGGACTGGTCTGTTCCCTGAGCTTCACTTCGCCCGTTGCCTTAGCGATGGGAGGTGACCAACTGCCACTGGACCAACCTGCACCCACCTTTACTTTGTCCAGTAATAGTGGCGATGGTGAGATTTCCCTTGCCGACTATAGAGGCCAATGGGTGGTCTTGTACTTCTATCCCCAAGACTTTACGCCGGGTTGTACCGTTGAGGCTCAACGATTTCAGCAAGATTTGCCGAAGTATATTGAGCGGAATACTCAAGTGATTGGGGTAAGTGTAGACTCCGTCGATAGTCACGCAGAATTTTGTGAGTTTGAAGGGTTAAAGTTCCCGCTTCTAGCGGATGAAGATGGTAGCGTCAGTAAAGCGTACGGGTCTTGGATGAGCTATTTCTCACTCCGCCATACTTACCTGATTGATCCAGACGGTATCTTACGCGAGCGTTACGTAAAAGTTCGCCCCATTATCCATAGCGAAGAGGTGTTAGCCCGCCTAGACGAATTGCAAGCCGATCATGCCTGAGCGAAGGCAAGGAAATAGAAAACGCTAAGTGGCTTCCATAAACGTTTGGTAATCCTTTGCAATTGACTCTACTGCTGCTTCATAGAGACGCTGCCCATGCTCCGGTGTGGCCAAAGAAGGGTCAGACCCCATCCGGCCATCGGGATAATGTTGGCGGAAATTCGCTGCCCCATAGATAGGATGGCCAGAGGCAACGTCAGCGCTCAGCGGGGCGTCTTTAATCGCTTCGGGATAGACAAACTGGGTAACCGCCACTTCACTCGGGGTTGCATGGGAGCCTTCTCGCTTGCCATATAGTTCCTTGGCCAATTGATAGACCTGAGAATTCATATACCAATTGTTGAGACGACAGCGAGTTTGGTCGGCGTCAGGCAAGTGTAAATCGGCAATCGTGGCATAGGTTTCCGAAAAAGCAGCTTTGAGCGTGGCGACATTCCCTCCATGTCCATTGATAAAGAAAAACTGGCGAAATCCGGCGCGTGCCAGGCTAACCAGATGATCTCGAATTACCAGCATCAGAGTAGAGGGACGCAAACTGATGCTGCCGGGGAATTCGGTGTGATGCAGCGCCATACCAACATTGATGGTCGGACCCACCAGTGCCTGGGTCATTTCGCCAACACCTTTGGCAATCACCTCGGCACAAATGGCATCAGTGCCAATCAATCCTGTTGGTCCATGCTGTTCCGTCGATCCAATGGGCAGAATGATGCCTTGAGAACGTTGTAGATAAGTTTCAACTTCTAGCCAAGTACAGAGATGAAGCTGCATAGGACTTCCTTTGGGGCGATTCCGAACGTCATTCCATTGTGCCAGGTCTGCCTAAACCTGGAGGCGAACGTCAGTAACACCTTGGCGCAGTTGACGTTGTCGCCGCAGCCATGACGCCCGAATCACGGGACCACTAAACGGTAAAGTCGACTTGACGAGGGTTCGTAACAGCGGGCTATGACGGAGGCGATCGCCTTGCGCTAATTCTTCATCTTGCAAGGTTTGAGCCCGAATAATTTCTGGCTCTCGCTCAGCCTGAATATGCGGCAAAACCCGATCTAGTTCCTTAGGAGCCACAGAACATTGGAGTAAGGGGACCAGATGATTAGCCGCCACAATCACATCCCGAAGGGCCATATTGATTCCTTGGGCGCGAATCGGCGACATGGGATGGGCTGCATCTCCTAAGATGAGAAGCCCTGGAACTGACCACTGGGGACAGCGACCGACAACAACAGATAGCAACAACGGGCGCTCTAGATCTTGAGCATGCTTTCGCAAATGCTGGGCTAACCAGTTGGGCGAGGCTACGGCAATCTTTTCGGGCCAGTCGATGGTCTTCCAGTCCGTAGGATCGTCATCATATAAGGCCCATGCCAACTGTAAGCTACCTTCGGCACTGCGAAACAAACCCATCGTCTGCCGGCCGTGGACAATGGCGTAAAACACATTCTCTGGAGGCAAGCAAGAGCTATCCGCCAGCTTAAACCACAATAAATCAATCGAATGGGACTGGGTCTCCATTTCCAGGTTGGCCTGCTGCCGCATGAGGGAATTGCGGCCATCTGCTCCAATAATTAAATCAGCTTCTAAGGTTTGGCCATTGGCGAGCTGGACCCCTGTGATGCGATTTTCTTGGCGTTGTAAGGCTTTCACAGCAGTTCCTGAGATCCATGCAAACTGAGGATAATGTTGTGCTTGCTGGACTAACGCTTCTAGTAGCGCAGGTTGAGACACTAAAGTGCAGGGCAACGTATGGGCTTGGAAAGGTTCTGGGGCTTGGAACATTCTCCGCCCCTCTAAAATATATTCCCAAGTCGTTAAGGCTTGGTGGGGCACTGTTTCCAGGAGGTCTAAGACTCCCATTTGTGCCAATGCTGCTAGGCCGCTAGGCATCAAGCCTTCACCGCGAAAGACTCTGCGGAAGCTCGTAGTGGCTTCCACGAGCGTAACGTTAATCCCTCGCTGGGCTAAAAGTAGTGCGAGCGATGCACCTGTAGGTCCAGCACCGACAATGATGACCTTGGACATGATCTGAAGTTTTATAGGATCTATCCCAACCTACCGGAATAGGCACCAGGGTAGTGGATAACGCCTGGATAAGTTATTGACGACCAGCAGTGATGCGATGTGAACCGGACGCTGAAAACTTATAGAGCATTCATTCTCCTCTCAGACAAGTGTTTTATATTTGGGAATATAGGTTACTCAAATAAATTAAAAATTATTGATAATTCCGGATATCGCCTGATTTTTGACCTATAAAGCGACTAGATTGTCAGTATTAAACAGCTCTAAGCCTATGCCTGTGATCTGAGTCATCTAGGATACTGTAATCTATCACGGCTATCCTTTATGTTGATCGCAACGATGGAAATAAGTACAGCCTGTTTGCATTGATAAGGACGCCAGTTATGGACACACTCAAAATTAATCCAAAAATTCTGGCTGCTGTCTTTGTAAGTGCGATCGCACTAGCTGATTTAATCCCAGCACCCAATCTTGGCCCTGGTTTAATTGTGTCGTCTTATCAGTGGGTGGCCTCACAGGTCCAATCACCTACCGAAGCAACTCCAGCGAAAAGCGAGATGCGGGCAAAGCGATCGCAATCCCGTCCCTCCTCCTATCACCAATAATTGCCACCGTTCACGCCTTGATAATCAGGACCTATCCCTTGCTGTCATCGAAGGAGAGCGAGATGAATCTAGCACCTCAGTGGTGGTGCATTACAGATTGATGCTGCTCTTTTTCAGAATTCACAAATTGCCAGCGAAAATTCAGGCAGCACCTCTTCTCCAGACAAAGTTGCTGGTAGAGGGCGCACTTCTACGGGTTGATCAGGTCGATAAATTTCAACGGTTTGATCTTGAGGATTAATCAGCCAACCAAGGCGTAAGCCACTCGCTAAATACTCTTGCATTTTGCTCTGGAGAGGTTGCAAGCGGTCACTTTCAGACCTTAATTCAATAACAAAGTCAGGGCAAATCGGTGGGAACTTTTTGCGTTGCTCGGGTGTGAGGGCTTCCCAGCGCTTCAACTGCACCCAAGCCGCATCCGGTGAGCGGTCGCCTCCACCCGGTAGATTAAACACCGCGGAAGAGCTAAAGACTTTCCCTAGCCCTGTCTGGCGATTCCAAATATTCAGGTCGGTAATATAATTGGCTTCACCAATACCACTCTCTCCACCAACTGGGGGCATAATAATCAGCTCTCCTTGAGGACTGCGCTCCATTGCGATATCTTGGTTGGCTATGCACAGTTCATAAAACTGCTCATGAGTGAGTTCACTGGTTAAAGAATCGAGATTTAGGCAGATGGCAGTCATGAGAAGCCTTTGCGAATCATCCTCAGTTCTATTGTATTGGCTATTACTCAGACAGGACTCCAGCAATGTGCGACTGGCCCTTTCATGTCTACACAACAGCTGTGCCTAGAGAGCACACCATGCAAATGCCCAATCAGCTACAGGCTCGCAATACTTCAAGATCGGCAGCGACAATTTTTTCTAAATTAGCTGTAATTCTCTCAATATCCCAATTCCACCAGGCAATCTCTAGCAATGCCTGAACAACTTCATCTGGGAAACGTTGTCGAATAATGCTGGCTGGATTCCCACCCACAATGGTGTAGGGCGGAACATCTTTAGTGACCACTGACTGTGCTGCGACAATTGCCCCATCACCAATCTGGATGCCGGGCATTATAACGGCTTCATGTCCAACCCAGACATCATGGCCGATCACGGTATCTCCTTTATAGGGATATCCATCCCCTTGAGGGGTCACCCGTTGCCAGTCCTTGCCGAAGATTTCAAAAGGGTAGGTGGAGAAACCGGACATTTTATGGTTCGCCCCATTCATAATGAACCGAACTCCCCTAGATAGAGCACAGAACTTACCAATGATGAGCTTGTCGCCGACAAAAGGGAAATGATAGAGGACGTTGCGCTCAAAGTTCTTAGAGTCAACGGGGTCGTCATAGTAGGTGTAGTCACCAATGATGATGTTGGGATTGGTGACTGTATTTTTGATAAAGCAAACCTGAGGAAACCCCGTCATGGGGTGAACCATGTTGGGGTCAGGGTATTCCATGGAGTTTATTGCTGATTAAGGGACCAATCATAGTCTAGATAACTGACTTGATACTTGCCCGCTTTTAAATAGGCTTGGTCTTCCGCAGAGACATAGTTGCTGATGAAATTGAGTACCGCTTTTTGCTTATCATCACCACTGAACTGATCCTTGACAGCAAAATCAGGTTTCCAATCATCACCATACCAGTCAAAGATTTTAGATAGATAAACTTTGTTCTCTTGTCGATCAATCTGAAAACCACTGTCAGGGCGGGCAAGCCATCTCTTAACTTGATCTTCTAGCTGAGCATCCACATTCTCGGCTGTGAAGGGTTCATTCCTCAGGGGAGGACAGCTTTTAGCAGCGCAGACTAGGGCTGCATGAATGCGAGGCTCGTTGAAAGTGGGGCGGATAATATCGTGCTCGATATTATTGAGAGTTTTGGATTCACCAGCAACCTGGAATTTCTTAGAACTCCAGACACCAGGAATATCGCGAATACTACCTTTCAAGGGCTCTTGCTCAATAATGGCAAGCAAGGTTAAGGCATTATAGGCATTCATCATATATGCCAACTGTTTGTCTGTACTCCAGCTTTTATAAGTGTCTGGCGTAACGGCTGCTAATTGGGCATAGTAGCGATCCAGCGCTCCCCGGTTTTGTTGCAATTCTGTGTAGTTCACCCAACCCTCATCCGTGACGTATTGAGCCAGCAACTTGGCATATTCATCGTTACTAAAGGGCTTGCTGGTATCAATCGAGGCTTGGACGGGAATGTCTTCAGCGCCAATAAATGGCAGATTGGCACAGCTCGACAGTAAAATCACACCTGGCAACAAAATAGAAAAGGGGGTTAACTTTTTCATCTCTATTGATCTCCAGGCATCTCAAAAAACTATATGCTTCTATGAAGCCTGATGGAGCTGAGAAATTACTGAGAGATTCCTGGGCGGGTATTAAAAAGTGGTAGGGAATGCTGAACCCACAAGGTCCCTAGCCACCCTAAAACAAAAGGACTCCATAACCAAAGCCACTCACGAGAGGTCAATAGCCAGGTCCCTGCTCCTAAACTTTCCCGGTGGGGAAGGGCAAAATAGACAAAGGCGGAAAGGCTGACTAAACGCGTGCCCCAATTGCTGCTGGCAACGGCAAAGGGGATCAGCCAAGTAAAGTACCAGGCATGGACCACAGGGGAGAGCAGCAATAACGTACCTAAATAGCGTTCGGTAAAATCACCCACTTGGGTGGAGCGCCAGAGCAGAAAGAGGAGCGCGATCGCAAGTGGTATCAGCAAAATCGCATTGTGCCATTCGGGGGCCGATAACAGTGAACCGATGGGTAAAAATTCAGCACTACGGCCTTTGGTCACAAAAGAGGAGCTGGTTGGAATTAAAGGGCAACTTGTCAGAGTACAAAAAGGTAAGGCACTGATCAGCATCGGTAAGCCTGGCAATAGAACGGCAATGCTAGCCCATATCCACTCCCGTTTTTTTAAGAAACGCCAACCGACAAACGCAATGATCGGTAGAGAAATCCATTTAGTGGCAATACTGACGCCCAGTAAACCTAATCCGGCCAGTGTCAAAGTCGCTTTACGGGGTTGGGTATCCAAACAGAGCCACGCCCAAACTAAAGGCAGAATAAACCAGCTATCGTAATGGGCTCCTCCCGCAAAGGAGTAGATAATCAGTGGGTTCCAGGCATAGACAAGAGTTTTCAGACGGCCAAATCGCCGTTGCAGCAACCAACAAACCCCTAAATCTGCTGCCACAAATGCAATCTTGAACAGCAATACAGAGGGGGCGATCGCAGCCAATCCTCGGAAGCCCAATTGGGTAATCGGCGGATAAATCGCTGAGATCTCAGCATGATTGATCAATGGCCACCAGGTCGTACGCAGTGCCACCAGTTCAGGTGCCGCAGGCGGCAGCTCAAAGGGATTGAATCCCAAGTTTTGCAACCGCCCTTCCCAGAGGTAGCGCCAAATATCATTGCCGGGGGGCATGGCCAGGAGGATGCCTCGGGTTGCGATCGCAACCATCCAAAACCACACCTTTGAGACCTGGGGCAATATCCAAGACACCACAAATCCTAACCCCATCACACTCACCCCTCGCCAAAAAGGCGGGACCCTACCGGGCTGGGTAAAATCCCCATAAGGAACGATCATGGCGCAGCCTGCGATGAGGAGAATGGCGCTGAGCCAAACCGCATATTGTCGCAAAGGTAATTGAGCAAAGCGTCGTTGCAAATGTTGGCCATAGAGGATCGCTAGGGTACTCAAAATAACGCTGCCCGCCTGAACACTTCCCTTAATCGTGCCGCTAATTTTGGAGCGCCCCCCCTGGCGAGGGCGATAGCCTTGGGGAATTTCGCAGGTTCTTAAGTGATGTTCGGCGGCCTTGGCCTGCATTTCAACCGTCCAGCCAAAACCTCGATCTTGCATGTGGAGCCGTTCTAGGCGAGAGCGATGAATCAGCCGCAGAGGACCTAAATCCTGAAAGGGATGGCCCCATCCCCAGCGAATTAAGGTGGTGGCTAAGCCATTTCCCCAGTTCTGGACAGGGGTCATGGCGGCGCGACTATCAGGGCGGGCACGGCGATTACCTAAAATGAAGTCGTAATCTTGGCGTTGGGCAAAAAACTCGGGCAAGACAGAGAGATCATCGCTGCCATCGCCATCACAAAACAGAATCCAATGGATCGGTTCAGGGATATTTTGCATGCCTCGCCAGCAGGCGCGACCATAGCCAGGAATCGGTTCAGAGAGGACTTCGGCTCCGGCAGCTTGGGCAATATCGGCGGTGCGATCGCAACTACCATTATCGACTACCCGAATTTGTCGTAGTCCTAAGTCCTGCAAGGAATAAATGACGGTTCCAATCGTTTCTGCTTCGTTCAAAACAGGGATAATGACCAGGGTGTCATCGAAATTAGTGGCAAGAACTGTCATGCAGGAAGAATGTTTACGAGGCTTATAAAGCTAGTCAACCTTATTAAGATTAAATTGAAGATCTGAATGAGCTGAGTGTTCTCTGAGAGCATGATGAGAGTTTAACCTCGCCACCCTGGTCCTCAACCCACAAATGACAATCTAGCTTTGTGCCATCATTGCCATATCTTGTATAGATCATAAAGTTCAGCCTCCAAGTGGCAACCAGGAGCCTCCTACATGAACCGCCACTGCCTTAGGTCCCACTGGAAACCCGGCGGGGTCAGGCTCATCTGTTCCTCATTCAAGTGTTCAGGCTCAAAAACCTGATCGTCCACACCTCGTAAGGTATCAGATTCACCAAGTGATCTCTTTCAACCTCAACAGCAGAAATGTCAGAGTTCTCTGAGCACTAAACATCAGATGAGTAGCGGATCAAGAGCTAAATGCCCACTGTAATGCGTATCCGCATAAATGGCCTATCGCGGCATCACATCATCTAGCCGCAATGATAGATTCGGCAACAAAGGTGAAGTAACCGCTTGTCCCAGCCAATACTGCGTTTGCTGATAGTCATCACCCATCAATGGGCCGTCACAGCATCTGCTAAGGGGCGAATTAAGCACGTGCGAGGAATGACCCATTGATACCCTTGCCGATTAATTTCAATACTCAATTGACTGATAACTTTGCCCGCCACAGTCTCGTGAAAACCAGTGGGTGACCTATCAATGAGCTCTCCATCCGCCAACTCATAGCGGGGATTATTGCCATAGCTGCTTAAAAATTCTTCAATGCTGAGAAGACTAGAGGAAGCCAGCGTCATGGAGAATCCTCCTATTCGCTTACAGGCTCAGTGTAGTCACAAAAGGGGCGAAGCCCCAACTTCAATACCTACAACAACACCACAACCGCAATCGCTGGATTGATCGGTAGCGTTACCCCATCAATCACATAGACCATCAGACCCGTTAAAGCCGCAGCCTTCCCCGGATTATTGGTGTATTCCTTCACCTTGGTGCGAAAACTATCATCCCTACAGAGCTTGAGGCAAGCACGATTTCCAGACTGGGAGCACAAAATTCACTATTGGTATGTACATGATATCGATCGTAAGAATCCAAACGAGGCCCTTAAACAATTAGAAAACCACATCCAAGATCTGATTTCTAGACTGTAGGATCGGTTTCAAACTGCTAGGGAAAAACCGCCATGGCTTGGTCTCGGAGAAACTTTCTACTCACCGCAGGTTTGGGAACAGCTGCGGGTACTCTGGTCAACCCTCAAACCGCCACCAGCAAGCCAGCCGAAAACGAATTTGAACATCAAAGCCTAAATAACTGGCGAGACGTCCGATCTCACTTCAATTTGGACCCTAAATATATTCATATGGCGGGTTTGCTACTTGCCTCTCATCCCGCTCCCGTTCAAACCGCCATCCATAAGCATCGCGAGGGACTCGATCACAACCCTACCCACTATCTCTACGACCATCGACAGGATTTAGTGGCAGAGGTAAGAGATAATGCAGCCGACTATTTGGGGGTTCAAGCCAGTGATATTGCTCTAACAGACAGCACCACGATGGGCACAGCTCTAGTGATTAATGGGCTGAGCATTCGTCCTGATCAGGAAATGCTGACCACCACCTTTGATTACTACTCCACCCATACATCTTTGAACTATAAGGCTTCCAGAACTGGGGCAACAGTCAAAGAAATTCCCCTGTATCAGGATATCCAAACCGTCAGTCAAGACGAAATGGTCGAGACCTTGATCAAGGGCATTAGCCCCAAAACGCGTCTGGTAACGGCAACCTGGGTCCATTCCAGCACAGGCCTCAAAGTTCCGATCGCAAAAATTGCGGACCAACTACAGCAACTGAACCAACATCGCTCAGAAGCGGATCGGGTGCTGTTTTTTGTCGATGGTGTTCACGGTTTGGGCGTAGAAGCGGATGCATTACCTGCCCTGGGGTGTGATTTCTTCGTCGCTGGCACCCATAAATGGATGTTTGCCCCGCGTGGCTCTGGCTTTATTTGGGGCAAGCCCGAAACTCAAGACGCCGTTACACCGACAATTCCAACATTTTCAGGCAGGGCCGGCTGGGGGGCTTGGATGACACCGGGGGGATTTAAATCCTTTGAGCATCAATGGGCGATGGCTCAAGCCTTTGCGTTTCACCAACAGATCGGCAAAGAACGCGTGACCCAACGCTTGCATTCTCTCAGCCGCCAACTGAAAAAAGGTCTATCAAAAATGCAGCATATCAAGCTGTATACCCCCATAGACGAGGATTTATCCGCCGCAATTATCTGTTTCGATGTGGAAGGGCTCTCGCCCAAGGCGGTGGTTGCAAAGCTGAAGGCCAAAAATATTATTGCCAGCACCACGCCGTATGACGTGTCCTATGCTCGCTTAACTCCAGGTATTTACAATACTCCTGATGAAATCGATCGTGTGTTGAACCATATTCGTGACTTGGCTTAGTCAGTCCTGAACCAGACCGAACTAACGGCGGACAAGGCGACGCGCTTGGAAGATCCACTGCGTCACTTCAGCTACGGTTGGGCAAAGCGAGTTTTGCCCCAACATTGTCACGTGTAAGCGGAGTAATTGGCGATGGAGACGCTCGGCGGGCATTTGCGCTAATTGAACTGTCGACCCCACTCCCGCATGGAGCAGCAAACCACTATGCTTTGTCCCCACGCCAGGAATCAAAGACAGTTCTGCAAGGGCAGCCCATTTATGGATGTACTGTTGATGCAGTTGCAGTTGAGCAGCTAACTGTTGGCGCTGATCCAAGGTTTGTGTCTGCGTATAGAGCGCTCTAATCGTCGTAATTCCACAGTCCTGAAGCTGGCTGAGATGGTCAGAACTCAAACCAGGGAGTTGGGCAAGTGGCGCAGTCGATGGCGAGGTCATTCCGGCACGTCAAGGATGGTCCCCCTACAAAGCAGATAGGGTTCGTTTAGCTTGTTTACTCTATCCAGTGAAGGGGGTGTGCGTCTAGGTTTCTGATCCGAACCACAGGATGTTCAATCCCTTCAGCCTGGAGGTCATACTCTACCTGTTAACAGGCAGAAAAGAGTAGGGTGGACACTCAACGCTCTGACATTTTCAGCCAACCAAAAATGGTGTCCACTGATAGCGATAAATCAATACCCAATAAGACCGGAGGGGCATCCTTGCCTTGAAATAGCTCTGGCTCGTGCTGCGATCGCAAAATTAAGACAGACCGATCAGCTGGATCAACTAACCAACCCAATTGGCTGCCCTGCTGCAAACAATAGAGAATGTTGCCAATGACTCGATTTGAACTCTGTTCAGGCGAGAGGATTTCAATCGTCCAATCTGGGGGTAACCCAAAATCATTGGGAACTTCGCCATCTCCCTCAAAAGGAATTCGAGACCATTCAAACACTGCTATATCTGGAACAATGGAGCGAGTGCCAAAGCTACAACGCAGTTCAGGAAAAGCATAAGCAATATTTGCGCGCTCTGCACGGTCATTGATGTGATTGCATAACTTGAGCTGCAATCGACTATGCTTCCCTTTAGGCATGGGTTTTGGAACAATCTCACCTCGAATATATTCGCTCGCTGGTTTAGTTTCTGGCATCTTCAGAAATTCTTCCAGGCTTAATGTATTGGGCAGTGAGACGGTCATCGCTCTTGAGACATGAAAAAATGTGTCTTCAGTTTAGCAGTAGGCCATTTGCAACGTTAGAAATTTACCCTACTTGCAGATTTTTAAAAGCCTCTTATAAGAAAAGTAAAACCAATATAAAGTTAGGCCAACAAAGTGTCCTGGGAATCACGGAAATTGACTTGCCTAGCTTGATAAATCTCTCCATAGTTATACGGAAAAATCCTGACAAGCTAGGGAATTCAGTATTTCTACCGTTAGTTTATGCAGGTTGTGTTGGCACTATAGTGACTAATCGGCTACCGTTGCGGGCTGAGAGAGGACAGTAAGGGAGACTTCCTCAACATCCATTACCTTTACCCCTTTCCTAATCTTAGGATTTAGCACTCATGTCATCTTCACTTCAGCAAAAATTTATCCAATTCCTCCAAGACGATTTAGCGATCTCGACCGCAGAATTAAACGTTGCCCTTCGCCGCCAAGATCCCTTGATGGGACAGCTGCATATGGTGCTCTGGCAGCATGGTCTGATCAACTTGAATCAACTGAATGCCGTCTTTGAATGGCTAGAGCGGGAAGCCTCTCATCCTCTGGAAATACAAATGGCCTAACACCGTGCGTACGGACCATCCTCCCAGTTCATTGCTCACCGCTAACTGGAGCAACACCACCCTATTTGGATGAGTTGCACTCAGCGCGTAGCAGGTCACCCCTTCTTGAGAGAAGAACAAGGCCATCGCTCTCCACTCTCTATTTGACACCGCTCCTGGATTACGCTTGATTAAAGTGGATGTGCAGCATAAAGTCCATGAAGCGAATTTTGGGATTAGCAGTTCTCACGGGAAGTTGGTTCTTAGCCAGTTCTCCAACGTCCTGGGCAGGGGAAGCACTCAATGTGGTCTACCCCGCCAATGGGCACAAAACAACCGCTACTCAGATTTTCCTGATTGGTACCGCCCCCGCCAAGGGAGACGTGACCATTAATGGCAAGGTGATTGAGCGCAGTCCAACGGGCAACTTTGCCCCTAGCTTTCCGCTCAACATCGGCGAGAATACCTTTAATCTCCAGTACGGTGACCAACAGTTAACCCTCAATATCACCCGCACCTCAACGACTCCGTCACCGGCACCGACAGGATGGGTCGAAGACTCACTAGAGCCTAAAGCCGATATCGCCAAGCTGCCCAATGAACCCGTTTGTTTCCAAACGATGGCGCAACCCGGTGCCCAGCTATCGGTGCAGATCGGCTCCCAAACCGTCTCGTTGCAACCCCAACAGTCCGTCAATTTACCGCCCAATTCCGCAGCTTTAACCCAGCAAAATCAGCCTCAAACCTCCGATCAGGCGAGCGTTTATCAAGGCTGTACCGCCTTTGCTCAACCCGGCGTAGTGGGCAAGCCGGTGTTCCAACTGACGCGTCAAGGACAAACTTTACAGCGTACCGGATCTAATACGATCGAAATCCTCTCTCCTCAAGACGTCTCTGTGATTGAAGTGACCAGTGACCAAGGAGTGGCTCGGACAGGACCCAGCACCAATTATTCTCGTCTGACGCCCTTGCCCAAGGGCACTCAGGCTCGCATCACTGGACGAGAAGGGGAATGGTTACGGCTGGATTATGGGGCTTGGATTAAGGCCAAAGAAACCCGAGCGTTGTCCCAGAACAGTGTGCCGCATTCAATTATTCGGAGTATTCGCAGTCGCCAAGTGCCCGGCTGGACAGAGGTAGTGTTCCCACTGCAAACCCCTGTGCCGATTAGTGTCCAGCAAGGCGATCGCACCTTTACCCTGACGTTGCATAACACCACTGCCCAAACCGACGTTATTTTTATGAATGATGATCCGGTAATTCGACGGTTAGACTGGCAACAACCTGCGCCCAACAAGGTTGAGTATCAATTTAACCTCAAGCCAGAGCAGCAGTGGGGATATAAGCTCCGTTATGATGGCACCAGCCTGATTTTATCGCTCCGTCACCCACCTGCGGGTCAAGGGTTGTCGAACGTCAAAGTTCTGCTCGATCCAGGACATGGCAGTCCAAATGATTTAGGGGCACGGGGACCAACGGGTTTACCCGAAAAGGATGTGACAATCGTCGTCAGTAAGCTGCTCCAGCAAGCGCTTCAAAAGCGAGGGGCGACGGTGGTCATGACCCGCGAAGGTGACGATGATTTATATCCTCAAGATCGCGTAGATGTGATCAACCAGACGGAACCGACGATTGCGATTAGCGTCCATTACAATGCCTTACCAGACAGTGGCGATGCTGAGAATACGGCAGGCATTGGCGCATTTTGGTACCATGCCCAAAGCCATGATTTAGCCGTCTTTTTACACCATTACTTAGTCGATAATCTGAAGCGTCCTGACTATGGCATTTTTTGGGATAATTTAGCGCTGACTCGGCCCACAGTGGCTCCGACAGTTCTGATGGAATTGGGATTTATGATTCATCCAACGGAGTTCGAGTGGATTACGGATCCGAAGGCTCAAGAGCAGTTGGCGGAAAGTATGGCAGATGCGATCGCAGCCTGGTGTAAGCAAAAATAAGTTTTATGCCTCGTCTAGCAAGAACTCTTCAGCTCACCCTATCTGAAGAGTGGTGCTTACCGGTTAAACTCTTAACCTTTAGCTTCAATTTTAGTTAAATGAATATGCTTACGGCCCAGGGCAATCTCAAAAGTGTCGCCCGGATTTAACTCCATTTGTTTAGTGTAAGCCGCTCCCACCAGCAAATTGCCATTCGTTTGAACGGAAACGGTGTAGCTAGGTTGACGTCCAGTGGTACTGGAACCATTTTGTGACACCTTGGCATCCAGGTTCACCCCCTCTGCATCAAGGATAGCGTTCAGGAAAGCCATCACATTTAATCGTTCCGACCCATCTGGATCAAACGAATAATAACCGCAGGCTTTCGCCTTCTCCTCACGACTAAGATGATCGAGCTGTTTAATTTTACTCAGGAGTTTTTCTCCCGTTAAGGGCTTATTCGATTGTGTTTTTTGTTTAGGCATAGGTCTCTAGAGCAGATATGTTCACTTGAATACAAATCAGGAAAGTGCTTAAGAAAAAGAAAGCACTTTTACTATAACAAAAGAATAAAACGATAGGTTCGATAATAAAAACATAAATATTTTTTTTGTTCCTAGTTTTATCGTTTTTGTTAGAAGTCTAGTGCAAACACTAGAAAAAGTTATCTCATAGAGTATAGCTCACCCTGTATTCAAGAGCAGATAAAACTCCAACAAACAAGCACTTCAGACTGTTGAGAAGAAAGGGTTAGAGGTGCAGTACCTTGCTCTAGGAAAACGCCGATAACAGCCTCCCTAAAATTCACTCTGCAAGAAAAAGTTTGGGCCACACTAGCACTGAAGGCTGGAAAGTACTCAACCCTTGTGCTCACCAGAAGGTTGATCAATCAGGGGGTAGCGTTGATCGCCTCTGTAAAAGCTTGTGTAAAAGTTTGACGTATCTTCTAGCAGAAGTTTTCTAACATTAAGTATTACATTAAATTTATTCTGGTTAAGTAGTAACCCAATACGGGCCGCATGCACGGTGCAGAGACTTCCCAGAGCCAAAATGAGGAGAATGGCAAAAATAGGGACGATTGAGCCGCAAACTAAAAGACAACCTCAACGCTATCGCCAATATCGTTGACTTTTAACAAACACTCCCACTAAGACACCGACAATAGAGATTTGATGGGATTGGCTTAACAAGAGTCCAGGAATAGGAATAAATGACCTCAATATCAGCGCCAACAGTAGGCAAAGAATGAGTCCCCATAGAGTAGCTAAATAGATAGAAGAACGGGGTCCCATTAGCTTTTCTAACACCAGAACACCCACAATCCCCAGCACCATGTCCACTACAGAAGAAAACAGCAAGCCGAAGGGCGGACCAAACAGGGATAAAATTTGATCTTGTGAGGCAGGCGGTAAAATTAACGTCAACCCATAGTCCATCCCCGTTGCTAATCCCAACGTGATCAGGGCTGTCTGACTCAGCATTGGCCACGGTAAATACTTGAATTGGTGCACAAGCGCTCCCCAAAAGAATGGTGTTTCAATTTTATCGATTGAGTGTTGCTGTTCCAGTCGGTTCACGCACACCCAACTCCCAGGCAAGCCATTTTTGAGATGAACCAAGGATGGACGTATCATGATCAAGTCGATCGTTCAGGGGCTGGACTAACCCTGCTGGACTTTTATGTTCAGCGATATCGCCATTCCAGCCGAGCAGAATGGCAGGAGCGGATTGAAATCGGCCAAGTGCGAGTAGCGGGCCAGCATCGGTCTCCCCAAACTGTTTTAGAACCAGGACAAAGGTTGACCTATCATCGACCGCCGTGGCAGGAACCGGATGTCCCCCTAAGCTTTGACGTGCTGTATCAAGATGCAGACCTACTGATCATTAATAAACCCTCAGGGTTACCCGTACTACCAGGGGGTGGATTTCTAGAGCATACGTTGCTCTATCAGTTACAGAAACGCTTTCCTCAAGAAACGCCGCGCCCTATTCATCGGTTAGGTCGAGGCACTTCAGGGGTGATGCTGGTGGCGCGATCGCAACAGGCCCGCGCTCATCTGAGCCAGCAAATGCGAGATCGACAGATTCACAAAGTTTATCGAGCCTTGATCGGCCCTGAACAAGTCGCCGCGCCTTTATCCGATCAGTTTGAAATCACTGATGCCATTGGCAAAGTTGCGTATCCGGGCTTGGGATATGTCTACGCTGCGACGCCCTCAGGGCGAACTGCCCATAGTCTCTGTCAAGTCCTCCAACGCCGCACCGACTCCACATTACTCTCTGTGACGATTTTGACCGGGCGACCTCACCAAATTCGGATACACCTAGCAGCCGTCGGGTATCCCTTAATCGGTGATCCGCTGTATGTAGCTGGCGGCCAGCCCAGATCCTCTACCGTGGATTCTCTCAGTGTTCCAGGAGATTGTGGGTATTGTCTCCATGCTTATTCTTTGCAGTTTGTTCACCCTCGCACCGGTTTAAAGCTGCAGCAGGTCAGTCCACCACCGATGAAACTCAAAAGGTGACTTCCCCTATCCACAGTTATGATGTTTCTCTTGTCACGGCTACGGACTCCACAAATTGTTTACGACAGTTTTTGCAGAGAAAACATTGCTGCCCCCTACGGAATCCATTTTTAGAGATTTGGTCCGAATGACAATGAGGGCATATCATTACTTTCATTACATTATGAGTGAGATTATCCCCTACATAGGGTGCTAAATATGACGTCAGCAAATTTTCAATTTGTTCAGTTAACCGCTGGCGATACTCCAAGTCGTTGGTCCGCAAGGCAGACAAGGTAACGGCATTACTGCTATGAACACAGACCTCTGCCAGCAAGCTACATTGGTCCTCAGGCAGAGAAGGATTGCGCTGTCGAAGGATATTCGCTAGAAAGTTAATGGCTTCTTGGGTCATGCTTTCATCAATAGACTGGAACATATCCTGCGAGATATAAAACTGAATAAAGATAGCCCGCGATACGGGATGTCCAAAAAGTTCAGCCGATGCTGTGATCAGCTGATGCATCATTTGCCGTAGGGGTAACTGCACCACCTCTGGGGTATTGAGTTTACTCCAAAAAGTTTTGACGCGCTCAATGTGGCGCAATTCCATGGCGTTGAAGATAGCGGCTTTGTTGGGGAAAAACTGATAGAGAGAGCCAACAGCAGTCCCAGCCTTGGCCGCGATTTGGTGGGTGGTGGCTGCTTCATAACCCACTTGGTCAAAGATATCTGCTGCTGCCTTCAGAATTTTATCGACCCTGTCTTTACCTCGTTGTTGTTTGGGCTGGCGACGAAAATGACTTGACGAATATGAATTATCTGTCATATTTTTAAAACACGACGAATCTTTCACAATTTTATAGCGAGCAAAGAAGATGATGCGATCTATGCTTCCGGGTGCGCCTTGGCTATTGGC
>NZ_JANQOY010000066.1 GCF_028285565.1 Acaryochloris sp. IP29b_bin.148 | reverse complement strand
TAATGGCCAAAAAACTATGGAGTTTGGGTTCTAATTGATCAATGGTTTCCAGGGCTGCTTCGGTAATTTCTTGGGCTGATCGCTCTTTCTTGACCAGCTCTTGATGCAACGCGTGGATGGATGCCATGCAGCAAATCCTTTTGTTTCGAAATGTGCCAATCCTCAGTATACGGTGACCTATGACTCACCCGCTTTATATCGCCTTTATTTGGCATCAGCATCAGCCTCTTTATAAAAGCCGAGTCACCGGCCAATACCGACTTCCTTGGGTTCGGTTGCACGGTACAAAGGATTATTTAGATTTAGTCTTGTTGCTGAGTCGCTACCCCAAGTTGCATCAAACTGTTAACTTGGTGCCGTCCCTGCTGATGCAGATCGAAGATTATGTGGCTGGAACTGCCGTCGACCCTTACCTAGAAGTGGCGATGCTTCCCACCGAAAAACTGACCCCAGAGCAACATCGCTTTATTGCCCAGCATTTCTTTGATGCCCATCACCAAACTTTAGTTGATCCCCATCCTCGCTACGCTGAACTATTCTGTCAAAAGCAGGAAAAAGGGGAAGCCTGGTGCCTAGAAAACTGGACAGAGCAAGACTACGGTGATTTGTTAGCTTGGCATAACCTCGCCTGGATTGATCCCCTGTTTTGGGATGACCCAGATATTGCCCGCTGGCTCAAACAGGACCGCAATTTTAGCCTGCAAGATCGCAAGGATATTATCGAAAAGCAGCGCCAGATTCTCAGTCGGATTGTGCCCCAGCATCGGCAGATGCAGGAGGACGGTCAGCTAGAGGTGATGACAACTCCCTACACTCATCCCATTTTGCCCCTGTTGGCTGATACCTATGCAGGACGAGTGGCCGTTCCTCATATGGATTTACCAGAAGCCCAGTTCCAATGGCCAGAAGATATCCCTCGCCATTTGAAAAAGGGTTGGGAGATGTACGAAGAACGATTTGGACGATCTCCCCGAGGGCTGTGGCCATCCGAGCAGTCTGTGAGTCCTAGTATTTTGCCCCATGTTGCTAAGCAAGGCTTTGACTGGTTGTGCTCCGATGAGGCGGTTTTAGGATGGACCACCCATCATTTCTTTCATCGGGATGAATATGGCAATGTCTATGAACCGGAGATTCTCTACCAACCCTATCGCTTAAGTACCTATGAGGGGGACCTCTCGATTGTCTTCCGCGATCACCGATTGTCGGATCTGGTGGGCTTTACCTATAGCGCTATGCAGCCAAAGGAAGCAGCCTCAGATTTAGTGGGGCATCTACATGCGATCGCAAACACCCTGATCCACCGTCAACCCGGAGAGGGGAACGCTCTTGAAAAGCCTTGGTTAGTCACCATCGCCCTAGACGGCGAAAACTGCTGGGAATTTTACGAGCGAGATGGCATTCCTTTCCTGGAGAGTCTCTACCAACAGCTCAGCGATATCGATGATCTCAAACTGGTCACCGTCTCCGAATACCTGGAGCAATTCCCTCCCCAAGAAACCTTACCCACCACTAAGCTCCATAGCGGCTCTTGGGTCGATGGCAGCTTTACCACTTGGATTGGCGATCCTGTTAAAAATCGCGCTTGGGATTTATTAACAGAGGCCAGAAAAACTTTAGAAAAGCACCCAGAAGCCACTGAAGAACAAAATCCCGATGCCTGGGAAGCCCTCTATGCAGCGGAAGGATCTGATTGGTTTTGGTGGTTTGGCGAAGGCCATTCTTCCAATCAAGATGAGATTTTTGATCAACTCTTTCGGGAGCATATCATTGCCCTCTATCAAGCCTTAGAGGAGCCTGTCCCCGAAGTCCTTCAGTATCCCTTAGAGGAGCATCAATCCACTTCAGACCATCGTCCCCAAAGCTTCATCCATCCAGTGATCAATGGCGTTGTGGATGAACAGGATTGGGATCATGCAGGTCGGATAACCATTGCAGGTTCCCGAGGCACAATGCATCGCAGTAGCACCATCCAACGTCTTTGGTATGGACTAGATCACCTCAATTTCTATATGCGGTTTGATTTTCAGGTGGGTAAAAAGCCAGGCGTTGACTCTCCGCCAGAACTGCATTTGTTGTGGTTCTATCCAGGACAAACCATGAACAATAGCCTAATTCCTCTTGGGCAAGTGCCCGATCAGAGCCCCCTCAACTATCGATATCACCATCATCTGGGTATTAATCTCACCAATCATGATATTTGGCTGGAAGAAGCCGCCGACCATGAACAGTGGCATGGTCGAGCCCATCATGTCCAAATTGGCCTCGACCAATGCCTAGAAATCGCAGTTCCTTGGAGTGACTTACACCTTGAACCCGATTGGCCTTTAGAACTTCTTGTCGTTCTCTCTAAGCAGGGTGAGTTTATAGAACATTTACCTGAGAATAGGCTGGTCCCCCTACAAGTTCCATAGTGTTGGGTAAGCCGATTTCCAATACTCTCCTCTCACAGAGACTAAAAACAAGGTCTTAGGCTTTCCCTAAGACCTTGTAGTTTGAGTATTGAGATAATGCGGTGCTAATCTATTTCATCTAGATTTTTCAGAGATTAGCTTTAGGCTTCTTTGAGGAAACCGCTATAGGCTTCCATGCCATGTTCACTGATATCGAGGCCCTTGATTTCCTCTTCTTCAGGCACTCGCAGACCAGCAATCATCTTA